>NZVS01000025.1 GCA_002701555.1 Alphaproteobacteria bacterium
GGAAAACATCCCTGGGTTTTTATCTGGCTGAGAAGTTTAAGATGGAGGCGTATAATCTTCCTTTGGAAGCTCTACTGTCTGACAGTCCCATGGTTTCTGCTGAGCAAAAGCTGCGTAGTGCCTTTACAGCAGCGGCTGATGATAATGGATTATTAATACTGGAAAATGCCGGGGCCTTATCCATGGATGGACGCAGTCTAGAAAAACTGGATCCGCGTTTGACAAAAATGTTAACAGAACGTATGAGCAAACACCGCAAACCAGTGGTTATTATTGCAAACGAAGATGCTAGCGACACGACAGCTGATTTTGAAAAGCTTATGGACAAAACTATTAACTTTAAGGCGCTGTCTTCCGATCAGGCAAGTCGTGTAGCAAGAAGCTTTACAGGCGAGGAAATAGATACGTCCGCTCTCCCTAAAAATGTAGTCGTAGGTGACTTTGCCACTGTCGCATCTACTGAGAAAAAAGGACTTGTGAAAGGCTCTGTTGTGGAGCAGGTTAAAGCACTGTCGGAGTTGAAAACCGAGAGAAGAGGCATAGGTTTTTAATTTTCTTGCTATAAGATTTAAACAAGCGCATATTTAAAACATTCACCAGTCAAACGGGAGTGATTTATAAGGTGTTCAAAATATCCGGACAGGCCAATATCGTCATCATTTTCTTGATAGCCATTGGTATACTTTTTCTGAACGCCTACTATATTTACCAATCAATAGATCGTATGAAAAACCAGGCAGTCTGGGTTGCTGATACCCAAGAACTGATTGGTGGGCTGGAAGAATTAGTGTCCTATGTGAAGGATATACAGTCAGCACCACGTGGTTATGTAATAACAGGACAAAAAGATTATTTAACCTCATATCATAACGCCATCCCTGATATTAAGGCTACGGTTGCTAGGTTGGATGCGTTTATTCCCGATAATACTCAACAACAGTTACGTTTTAGCGAATTAAGGCGTGAAATAGATAAGCGTCTGCAAATATCAGAAAATCTTATAGAAATTTACGATGAAAAGGGTGAAGGCGAAGCTTTTGCTTTCGTTTCCAGTGGTTTAGGTAAAATGGAAATGGAAAGGATACGTAGCCTTGCTGGAGACATGATTTCCGATGAAAAGAACCTTTTAACAATCCGCGAGCATAACCTTGCTTTAGCTGTCGATAAAACGCTGGTTAATGGTTTTTTTGCATTTGCACTATCAGTTTTCACATTAGTCATTTTATTTGTGCTGATTTTTATGATCTCTTTAAAGCGAAAAAGAGCGGAAAAAGAGGCGGAACAAGCTCTGCACGAAATTAGCGAGCTGCTAGAGGAAAATAGGCTTATAGGGATGCTTTCTGAGTATCTTCAAACTTGCCAGCAATTAGATGAGGCTTATAAAATTATTGAAACACACCTTCCAGAAATCCTTCCCGAAACCAGTGGAGCGGTTTATCGAATGGCAAACTCTAAAAATCTGGTTCGGCGTGAAATATCGTGGGGTGAGAATATTCCCGAAAGTGAAAGTTTTCAACCGAGAGAGTGTTGGGCTCTTAGGCGCGGACATGAACATAAATATAGTTTTGGTAAAACCGAACCGCGTTGCCCGCACGATAGTGGCGGAGAGGTTAAAACATCGCTATGCCTACCGATGCAGGCACATGGTGAAATTGTCGGTCTTTTCTATGTCACAAGTCACGCCCACGACAGTTTAAATAAAATAAAGAGACAGACAGCAACACGGGTGAGCGAACAAATATCTTTGGCCACATCCAATTTGGAGCTTCAGGAAACACTTCGGGAGCAGTCTACTAAAGACCCACTTACAGGTCTTTTTAACCGCCGTTATTTTGAGGATACTTTTGAAAGAGAAGTTGCGAGGGCCGAAAGATCTGGTGAGCCGCTAAGTCTTCTTGTTTTGGATATAGATCATTTTAAAAGATACAACGATACGATGGGTCATGAAGCTGGGGATGTCCTCTTAAATGCTTTTGCAAAAACACTTTTGAGTAAAACTCGCAAGGAAGATGTGGCTGTTAGATATGGTGGGGAGGAGTTTTTGTTTTTAATGACTAAAGCGGATATAAAGTTCGCCGAAAAACGTGCAAAGGAAATTTGTAAAACAGTTAAAGACATGGACGTAACTCATAAGCAAGAATCTATAGGGCGAGTAACAGTTTCAATAGGTGTTTCTTCTTATCCTGAATCGGGGAAAAACTTGAATGAGTTACTAAATGCTGCTGACAAAGCACTTTATAAAGCCAAGGCAGATGGCCGTGACCGTGTTGTTGTGGCCAAAAAATCCAAATAGGGGATATAAAAAATTAATTATGCCTGAAAAAAATAATTCAGTTAAAATAGAAACTAAATGACACTACTACACAAAAGTAATTATGGGACATTAAGAAATTTTACAGTCCTGGTCGTGGAAGATTACGGTTTTATGGCAGACCTAATATCTTCTATGTTACGAGAGTTTGGTATAGGTAAAATTCTTATTGCTGAAAACGGAGAAGATGCGAAGGATCTAATAAGGTTTAATGCATCAGGAAGCAGTGATACAAAACCAATGGATATTGTTCTTACTGATTGGCTTATGCCTGAGGTAAGTGGCGTTGAGTTACTGAAATGGATACGTTCGTCCGAGAAGGACAATATACGTTTCTTACCTGTCGTACTTTTAAGTGCATATACAAGTGAGAAAGTAGTTTCAGTTGCAAGAGATAACGGTGCTAACGAGGCAATCGTAAAACCGGTCTCCGGTAAAATGCTTGCCGATAGAATACTCCATATTGTAAACCATCCACGTGCTTTTGTGAAAACACCTGATTTCTTTGGTCCCGATCGTAGGCGCAAAGATAAAGTTTATGAGAGTGAAGATAGAAGGAAACTAACATCGCAGGATGTGAAAACACATAATGAACAGCTCTGATAACAAAATAGAACTTTATAACAGGGTCAATAGGCTCAAGCTTAAGGCCGGTCTATCGCATACCGATCCTAATGCAAAGCTTCGAATTGACCCTTCCACAATTGATAAAGCCGATAGCATTATCGAGAAAAAGGCAGAGGCATATCCAGTCGAGGTTAAACGGGTGTTGAAAGTGTTAGATAATAATTGGGCCAAGGCACAGTCGGGCGATAGACAATCCGTTCCAATGTTAATGGAAAAGATATACCATAATGCAAACCAGATTAAGGATCTCGCATCTACATTTAACTATCCACTAATGCAACATTTCGGAATATCATTAAGGGAGTTTGTGGAGAAAATAGATATTAACAAGGGTGCTCACAGGACAATTGTAGAAGCACATATTGATGTTATGTGGGTTGTGCTTAATGAAAATGTACATGATGAAGGTGACGAGCGTGCCCAAAAACTAAAATCGCTTGTTCAAAAAGCAATTAATAAATATTCATAAAGGTTTATAACAAATGTTTGAGTTTCTCTTGGATCCCTCTGCGTGGGCAGCGCTGGTAACGCTTACTGTTCTCGAAATCGTGCTGGGTATCGATAATATTATTCTTATAGCGATATTGGCTGATAAACTTCCTGAAAAACAACGCCCTAAGGCGCGAAAGATCGGTCTAGCAGCGGCCCTTGTAACAAGAATCCTGCTCTTATCAATTGTATTTATGATTGCTCATATAATGGTGCCTTTATTTACGTTATTTGGGCATGAATATACAATACGTGACCTAATACTTATCATGGGGGGATTATTTTTGCTCGCTAAAGGAACGGCAGAAATTCATGAGAAAATAGAAGGTGACGGGCTGGAAAACAAAGCAAAAGTAAAATCACACTCTTTTTCTTTCGTTATCATACAAATTGCACTTATGGATATTGTTTTCTCTTTTGATAGTGTGATAACAGCCATAGGTATAGCAGACCACATAGAAGTTATGATTATTGCTATAATGCTTTCTATAATTGTTATGGTTTTGGCTGTAGATTGGATCAGCGAATTTATTAATTCTAATCCGACCCTTAAGGTTCTGGCGATGAGCTATATGCTTTTAATAGGTCTGGTTCTAATAGGAGAGGGTGTTGGTCAGCATATTCCTAAAGGTTACTTGTATTTTGCGATGGGTTTTTCGTTTGGGGTAGAGCTGATAAATATGGCCGTTCGTAAGAATAAATCTAGGCTCGCAATTAAAGACTAAGCTGCGAACAAGTCCTTAAAGAAATTCTTGTAATCCTGCAGTTTGCAAGGTATAAGGGCTATATTCTAATTAAAACATGAAGTAACATTAACTATGGCAAAATTGCAAAAACCAATAAATGCTATTGTTGTGCTCTCAGAGCTCAGCCATATTTTTTGTTGCGGGCTGCCTGCTTTGTTTTCTTTTTTAAGTCTTTTAAGCGGTCTTGGTGTTAGTGCTTTAATGCCTTCCTCTTTCGAAACGCTTCATCATTTTATGCATGAGTGGGAAGTTCCTATGCTTATGGTATCCGGATTTATACTTGTCGTAGGCTGGGTACTTCACAAGATTTCAAAAAACATGGACTGTGTAAGCGACGGGTGTGCCCATCCTCCCTGTGGCCCTGTCAAAAAGAAATCCAATAAAGTTCTTGTTTTTGCCACATTGCTTTATCTTGGTAATCTTGTTTTTTATACAACATTCCATAGTGACCTCAGCCTATTTTAATGCATAAACTTACAATAAATACGAAACTTGGCGTATATAATATGCTTACTAAAAATCCTATTGAGAAACCGAAATATTAATGACATCTGAAAAGACTTTTGAAGATTTAGGGCTTTCACCTGAAACCCTCAAGGCTATTAAGGAAAAAGGCTATACCCATCCCACTCCAATCCAAGGCCAAGCTATTCCCGCAATATTAATGATGCGGGATGTAATTGGGTTGGCTCAAACCGGCACTGGAAAAACAGGAGGATTCACCCTTCCTATGATTGAAGTTCTTGCGAACGGTCGCGCAAGAAGTCGTATGCCACGCTCTCTTGTACTTGCACCTACGCGCGAACTTGCAGCCCAGGTGGGGGAGAACTTTGACCTCTATGGAAAATATCACGACCTTAGCAAGGCGCTTCTGGTCGGCGGATCTTCCATGAACGAGCAGATTAAAAAACTGGAGAAGGGCGTGGATGTCTTGATCGCAACTCCCGGGAGGTTGATAGACCTTTTTGAGCGCGGGCAAATTCTCCTTAATGATATAAAGGTTTTGGTTATTGACGAGGCCGACAGAATGCTTGATATGGGTTTTATACCTGATATTGAAAAAATCGTTTCGGTCCTGCCCTTTAATCGCCAGACATTGCTGTTTTCTGCAACTATGCCTGACGAAATAGCCCGTCTTTCAAAGAAATTTTTATCAAACCCAAAAACTGTATCGGTTGCCCCGGCCGCTTCTCCCGCAGAACGTGTTGACCAGAAAATGGTTTGGGTTTCACAAAAAGAAAAAGAAACTGTGCTTTGCAATCTTCTTGATGAAAGAGATGTGAAAACAGCCTTCATCTTTTGTAATCGCAAACGCGATGTTGACAATTTGGCGCGTTCTTTAAAAAAGAAAAAATACGATGCACGCCCACTTCATGGGGACATGGCGCAAAAATATAGAAATGAAACACTCGATGCTTTTAAAAAAGGGGAAGTACGTTTGCTTGTTTGTTCTGACGTGGCAGCCAGAGGTTTAGATGTTGATGAAGTGAGCCATGTTTTTAACTACGATGTACCGTACCACCCAGATGATTATGTTCACAGAATAGGCCGTACAGGACGAGCTGGAAGATCAGGTGAGGCCTGGATGTTGGCAACTCATTCCGATGAGAAATATATCGAGACAATAGAGAAAAATATCCAAAGGAAAGTGCCTGTTGTTAAATCTTCCGATATATCCGAGCAATCAGATGATAGTTCTGATGGAAGTGCAAAAGGCAATACGTCTAAGACCAAAACTAAAAACAGAAATACCAACTCTAAAAAACATCAAAATAAAAAAACCGAAAGCCAGCAATCCGCGCCTAATCAACCTGCAAATGATAAAGGAAAAGGTTTTGAGGGTGATGTACCGGCTTTTTTCCGTTAAAACCCGTTGTCTCTATTGACTTTTTAGGTGCTTTGACGGCAAACTGATCAAAGTCTTTAGTTCCTACCTAATGCATCCAAAATGTTAACTACATGCGCACATTCACCGAAGTCTAAATCCGGCAGCCTTCTGGCTTTTGCCGCATTACCTTTTTTTGTGTTTTCGGTAACTGTACATCCCATGCAAGTGTCGGCAGCCGTTCCGTTGGCAACCACACAGAATGCTCAGGAAGAGGAACAAGCTCCTGTAAACTTTACTGCTGAAACATTGATCTTTGATGAAAAAAAGCAAATTGTAACAGCAATAGGTGATGTCGAGTTCGTTCAAAACAATAAAATTGTTAGAGCCCAAAAGGTGACATATGACTTAACCACAGAAGTTGTAAAGGGTATCGGTGAAGTCACATTTTTAGAGCCGGACGGAAACGTATATTTTGCAAAAGATATAGAGTTTACTAAAGATTTAGCTGATGGTTTTGCACGTGAGTTCAGGGCTGTGTTGGTAGACGGATCACGTTTTAATGCGGAAACAGGAAAACGCATTGATGCAAATGAACTAATTATGACCAAAGCTGCGTATACACCTTGTGAGCCGTGTAAAAAAGATCCTGAAAAATCACCGCCTTGGCAAATTAAAGCAAGGGAGGTTGTTCATAATGCGGAAGAAAAAACCATTACATATGATGACGCTACTTTTGAAGCATTTGGGGTACCAGTAGCATACACGCCGTATTTTTCACATCCTGACGGTACTGAAGACAGAAAAAGTGGTTTTCTGGCGCCCGGCTTTTCTTTTTCCTCACAACTTGGTGCCGGTGTGGAAACTTCATATTACATTGATATAGCACCCGATCTGGACGCTACAGTTGGTGCAAATGTTTATACTGAACAACTGCCTTTACTTTTGGGACAGGTTCGAAAGCGTTTTGAAAAAGCCGAGGTCGAGGTGAACGGAGGGGTAACCTACTCTGACAGACGTCTGGACGATGGCGGGGTAACGGACGAAACTCGCGGACATTTATTCAGTCAGGGGTTGTGGAATATTAATGAGAAATGGCGTGCCGGTTTCCAGACAGAACTGGTTTCAGACGACCAATATGCAAGACAGTATGATATAACTAGTGAAGATGTTTTAGATAATTATATTTACGCAGAGCGTTTTTCAGGGCGTGATTATGCGGCTGTCCGCTCACTTTATTTTCAGGATATCCGCGTGCGTGAACGTGAAACAGATCAGCCGACTATCCTTCCTGAGATAGAAGCATCCTTTATTGGGGATGCCGACAGCTTCCTTGGTGGGCGCTTTTCTGGAGGGTTTACCGCCTTAGGTCTGAATAGGGGGGAAACGGGAGAAGATTCCTTCAGGGCAACCGGAGATATCGGTTGGAAATCCCGATACATTCTTCCTATCGGATTAATTAATTCAGTTGAGTTGAGTGCTCGTGGTGATAGTTACTATACACCAGATCGCCAGGATGTAGACGGACAGTCTGCATATCGTTTTTACCCTTATGCGCATTGGGAAACAAAAATGCCATTTGCAAGGGATTTTGAAAATGTTCAGGCTGTTATTACGCCCCAAATCGCACTTACTGTAGCCCCTGATATCGATAATGAGAATGGAAGTATTCCTAATGATGACAGTCGTGACTTGCAGATAGATACTTCCAATCTTTTTGAACCTAACCGCTTTCCTGGTTACGACCGTGTTGAAGATAATTCACGCATTACCTATGGCTTGCGTTCGGGGTTGTATGACAGGAATAGTAACGAAATAGAAGTTTTCTTAGGTCAAAGTTATAGGTTTAAAGAAGATAGCGGATTATTTGCTGATGGTTCGGGTCTCGAGGATCAAAAAAGTGATTATGTAGGAGAAATAAAAGCAAGCTATCAGGATAACCTGGCTTTAAATTACCGATTTCAATTTTCCGGTGATGATTTTGAGCCTGTCCGCCATGAAGTGGACAGCCTTATAGCCGGAGGGCCCTTTGCTTTATCATCAACTTATCTTTATGCCGAAAGTCTGGATGACACAGATGTTGGTAATACGAGGGAACAGCTTAAGACTTATCTGACAACAGAGCTAACTGAGGAATGGTCTGTAACTACTGGAGCTATTTACGATTTTGCCGAAGAGACTGATGGTTTCAGAAGGGCATCTTTGGGGGTTACATACACCCACCAATGTTATACACTGGGCGCAACATTACAGAAAAATTACACACGTAAGCGCGTAGGAGAGAGTTCCACCGAGTTTTTTGTCAGGCTGGGTCTGAAAAATATTGGTGAATTTGAAGGGTAATGACGTTTTTAATAGATAACTCATTTCATATGTTTGTCGTTTTTGGGATGACCATAGCGGCAATAGTCGCTTTTATAAGAGAAAAGCACCCGATTGAGTTTATATGTTTTTTTCTTCTGACAGCACTTCTTTTGTTTGGACAGTTTTTCCCTATAAATGACGTCAATGGAAGTAACCAGTTAAGTTCATCTTCGCTTTTGGCAGGCTTTGCAAACCCCTCACTTTTGGCGGTTCTTGCTTTGTTGGTAATGGGGCAGGGGATACTGCAAACAAATGCTTTACAGCCATTTTCTAAACTATTCTTGCGAGCACCTGATAGCTGGGCTTGGATAACAGTCATAACAATACTTATCTGCATAGCCGCTCTATCTGCTTTTATGAATAACACCCCACTTGTGGTTCTAGCTATTCCAGTTGTGCAAGCCCTTCTTCAAAGCAAAGGGCGACCTGAAAGCGAGGTTATGATGCCTCTCAGCTTTATAGCTATTCTTGGGGGGATGACCACGCTTGTTGGTTCCTCCACCAACCTTCTTGTTTCGAGCGCATTACAGGAAATGGGACTAAGCGGCCTTTCATTTTTCCAGTTTTTCGCGCCGGGTTGTATTCTAGCGGGTATAGGTGCGATTTATGTCTTATTTATACTCCCTCGCTTTATGCCTGATAGAGCCTCTTTTGCGACACAGATTGTTGAAGACAAAAAGGAGTTTGTAGCCGAATTTGATATAGGTCTCCAAAGCCCCTTAATTGGAGAAGAATGTAGCGGTGGCCACTTCCCATCATTTCCAAATTTAAATGTTAGAATGATACAGCGAAGAGGGCATATTATCCTACCTCCTTTTGAAGGCTACACAATCAATCAAGGTGACATCGTTATCGTAGCCGCTACGAGAGAAACATTAACAGATATTTTGGCGCGTCACCCAGGGTTCCTGCTTTCTAATGATCAAACAAATATCATATCCGATACTGAGTATCGTGACCCCGAAGGCGGACAAGAGCAGTTACCTGAGTCTTCACGAACAAGATTACTTGCTGAGATTATAATTACGCCTAACTCCCGTTTCATTGATATGAGCGTAGAACAAATTGCTTTTGGTGTGCAATTTGGTGCAGTTGTTTTGGGTATTCAAAGACGCGCCCGCGTGATACGCCGGCGCTTTGGGCGCATTAGACTAGAGGCAGGTGATGTCCTTTTGGTTGCAGGCCCACGCCACGCCATAAATAATATGCGCGGCAGTAAAGATTTTGTTGTTTTGTCCGGTTCTAAGGTCGAAGTACCTGTAGCGCAAAATGCAAAAAAAGCCCTTTTAATTTTCGCTGGAACAATTGGTTTGGCAGCAGGAGGAATATTATCTATTCCGGTTGCGGCAATTACGGGCGCGGTTACTATGATAGCCACAGGTTGCCTTAATATACGGCAAGCTACACGTGCATTAGACCGCAAAATATATCTTTTGGTTGGTACAATGCTTGCCTTGGGCACAGCCCTTGAAGTTACAGAAGGGGCTAATGCCGTAGCGGATGCCTTATTGATGTTACCTTTCGCTAATAGTCCACTTGTGATGGCTTCTATTTTATTTCTTATTATTGCTTTCTTTACAAACATTCTGACCAATAATGCATGTGCTATTTTGTTTACACCTATCGCAGTAAATATGGCGATTAATCTTAATGTTGACCCTATGGTGTTTGCTGTAACAGTAGTTTTTGCGGCTAACTGCTCTTTTGCATCACCTATCGGATACCAGACAAATTTACTTGTCATGGGACCCGGTCATTACAAATTCCGTGACTTTATATTTGCAGGTCTACCGTTGATCCTTTTGCTTTGGATTGTATATAATTTCCTTATGGTTTTTTATTACAACATTCCCATGTGGAAGACTCTTTAGGTCTTTTTTTCGAAAATGCATAAGAATATTTACAACACACGCAAACGATACAATGAACGCAAGAGGAAAAGAGCATCAGCTCTCTCTAAAGTGCTTGTGCTCGCAGCATTAACTTTTTTTTGCGGTATATGGCTAGGTAAACAATACAGCCTAAGCAGAGTGGAAGGCCTTAATAGTCGAGTGGATAGTCAAACTGAAGACTTAACAAAAATGCAGGAAAGCTTGCTTGAGGCCAGAACAGAAGCACAAACGGCTAACAGTCGTTTTTTACAGCTCAAAGAAGAGATATCAAGGGAGTTACCTAATGAAGGTCCTTTGCGTGATATAGTCGCACATATTCGTAAACGTCTGGAAGAAGGTATGGATCCAGAGCGTTTATTATTTCTGATACAATCGGCGCGGCCTCCAAGGAATTGTATTGATGCGCAAACAAAACGTATTGTTGTATCAACCCCTGATAATACGGGTCCAGATAGCTCTATAAATATAGATAATGGCACAGTCACTGTTTCAGGGGACGGAGCCTCTGCCAAAAACGAACAGGGACAGGCTGAAAGCTGGTTTGATGCGGCAAAGCCCGTAGTAATAAATTTTACAACCAATGCAGGTCTGGAGGAAAAGAAAGAGGGTGTTTTTCCCCTCTACCACTCACTTGTTGTTGGTGACAAAGAATATCGCTTTACAATAGATGAAGGTACAAGGTCATTTGCTAAGATCACATATGACCACTGCGACTATCCTTGATGATAAAAGATTATCTACGATATTTTAATGGGCCAAAGCCGCAATAAACAGAATTCCCACGGCCTGTATAAACATCCCCGTTTCTATCCAGACAGGATTGAATGGCATTGTCTTGTTGGCGTGAACGTGGCGTACCCGGACATACCAGAACTCTTACCGACTGATATTCCCTTTTCAAGGATGTAGGCGCCTCACAACGAGTAGGTGTTCGTGCGGTTGAAATATTACCGGTTCCGGGTGGAAGAAGAATTCCTACAGGTGCGCGTGCATCGTTAATTCCTATACCTGTACAGCCGGAAATTGACATTCCTGCAAGTGCTGCTGCAGCTACTAAACTCTTTTTCATATCTTCACCCTTTCTAATTATGTATTAGAGAAATAGCAAAATTATTATGAAAAAACAAGAAAATTAAATGTCTATATCGCTTACAAATTCTGCATTTGATTGAATGAAATTAAATCTGGCTTCGGCGCTTTTTCCCATAAGCTGATCAACAAGCGTATCCACATCAACCTTGCGTTCTTTCTGGACCATTTCTTCCATGCCATCCATTGCTTCTGCTTGTGGTGAATCAGAGAGCGTAGCGGCAGTGACTTGTGCCTGGGGAACAGTAATCCTAAGTAAGGTTCTACTGTCTGGAGACATGGTTGTTTCCTTAAGCTGCTTCGCGGGCATCTCTCCTAGCCCTTTAAAGCGTGCAACCTCGACCTTTTTACCTTTAAAAACTGTTTCCATCAATTCGGTTTTATGGGCGTCATCATGAGCGTACTCTGTCTTGCCACCACCTGATAACCTGTAGAGAGGTGGCTGAGACAAGTAGACATGTCCAAGTTCGATAAGCTCGCGCATTTGTGTGTAAAAGAATGTGATAAGTAAAGCTGCAATGTGCGCTCCGTCCACGTCCGCATCAGTCATAAGAATGATGCGTTCGTATCGCAAATCGCTTGGGTTAAAATCTTTACCCGCACCACAGCCCAGTGCCTGTATAAGGTCCTGTATTTCCTGATTGGCTTTTATCTTGTCTTTAGAGGCACTAACAACATTCAAAATTTTCCCGCGCAAAGGTAAAATAGCTTGTGTTTCACGATTCCTTGCTTGTTTGGCAGAACCTCCGGCAGAGTCGCCCTCAACTATAAAGATTTCGGTACCTTCTGAGTTAGTCCGGGAACAATCAGCGAGCTTTCCTGGCAGGCGTAGTTTACGCGTAGCGCTTTTACGGGAAGTTGTTTTTTCTTCACGTTTTTTAAGGCGCTCCTCAGCACGTAATATAAAAGAACTAATAAGAACATTGCTGGTGTTTGGATCACTTGTAAGCCAGTGGTCGAAACGGTCTTTTATCGCTTGGTCTACATATTTAGAAACATTGGAGCTAACAAGTCTCTCTTTGGTCTGGCCTTGGAATTGTGGGTCTTTAATAAAAACAGACAAGATAACAGCTGCACCATTAAGTATATCGTCACCAGTAACTATTGAAGCTTTTTTTATATCGGCATATTCAGAATAAGTTTTTATACCTTTGTGTAAAGCAGAGCGAAGTCCTGAAACATGTGTTCCACCTAATGGTGTCGGTACAGTATTACAATAGGAATGCAGGAAATTTATATCACGATCCGGCCAGGCAATGGCATAATCCACCTTGCCTTGTTCATCAGGTAATTCTACGGAGCCGGAAAACGGGGTATCGACTACCAGTGGCTTTCCTTCCATTTCCTGTGTTAGAAAGTCCAGAATACCGTTAGGGAAATGGAAAACATCTTCTTGCGGAATGGGACTTTCTTCACCTAGGAGGTCTTCGTCACAAGACCACCTTATCTCAACGCCCTTGTACAGATAAGCCTTCGAGCGTGCAGTTTTATAAAGAAGGGCAGGCTTAAGCTTTGCATTATCACCGAAAATTTCAGGATCAGCGTGAAAGTGGACTGTTGTTCCACGCCTGTTATGTACTGCACCCATATCTTCGAGTTTGGTTGTGGCTTTACCGCGGCTAAAGGATTGCTTGTAAAGTTTTTTATCACGGGCAACTTCAACCCACATTTCATCAGATAAAGCGTTTACTACTGAAATACCCACACCGTGAAGGCCACCGGAGGTCTGATAAGCCTTACCCCCGAATTTACCACCCGAGTGTAGCGTTGTCAGAATAACTTCTAGCGCAGATTTTCCGGGATATTTGGGGTGCGGGTCGATAGGTATACCACGTCCGTTGTCGCTGACCGTAACTGATGAATCTGCGTGTATGTGTATCTCTATACGTGAAGCATAACCTGCAACAGCTTCATCCATGGAATTATCAAGTATTTCATGGACAAGGTGGTGAAGCGCCTTATCATCTGTACCGCCAATGTACATACCGGGTCTTTTTCGGACAGGCTCAAGACCTTCTAGAACCTCAATATCGGCGGCACTATAATCTTGGGATTTTACATCTTTATCTGCGAAAAGGTCACTCATAGGGCTTGTTAAGGTTTTTTATATATAATTAAATGATAATAACTGCATTGATAGTAATAGAGGTATTTCAGGGACAATGTAAATGAATAATCCGAAAGGCACAGACATGAACTGTGCAAAACAGCTGACAAGGCAGGTCGTGGCACCTGACGAGGCAAAAAATCCGATAGGGGACATTTTCGGTGGCTGGCTTCTTTCCCATATGGATATTGCAGGAGGGCAACGCGCCTACGATGTGGCTGATGGGCGTGCTGTCACTGTTGCTGTCGATAAAATGACTTTTAAAAAACCGCTTTATGCAGGGGACCATCTTAAAATTTATACAGATGTTGCCTCGGTAGGACACACCTCTGTCTCAATCCATGTTATTGTTGAGGTTGAGAGAGAGGGAGAAAATGTAGAAGTTGCCGACGGGATTTTCACATTTGTCGCTATAAATAAAGATAAACGCCCCAGACCCATATACGAGGAATGATGAAGAAAATTAGATATCTGATTGTTTTTGCGCTAATAATGGCTTTTGCATCAAGCTTATCCCATGCCCAGGATAAAATAATTGACGAAAGCATTCCGGCTTTGTCCTATGATACAAAGCTGACCAAGGAAGAATTTTATTCGAAAACGCGCGAAGTAAAAGAAACACCATCCGGTGACGAATATCTGGCATATCATGTCAGGTTGCCTCAGGACTGGACGGAAGTTAGTGGACGAAGCCCGCAGTCGGAAGATCTGAGCAGCAAGCTGCTTGGTGAGGTCGTTCGCTTTGTGTCACCCC
>NZVS01000026.1 GCA_002701555.1 Alphaproteobacteria bacterium
GAAGTTCAATCTTACGGTATCATTCTCGCCGGTATTGCGATCGGTGGTGGGATTGGCGCCTATATTGCCAAAAAAATCGAGATGACCGCACTCCCTCAACTTATGGCGGCCTTCCACTCCTTGGTAGGACTTGCTGCGGTACTTGTTGCTGCTGCAGCCTATTTTAATCCAGAAGCTTATGGGATTGGAGTAAATGGTGATATTGCAGCGGGCAGTTTGATCGAAATGGCTCTTGGTGCCGCTATCGGAGCGATCACCTTTACAGGTTCTATAATCGCGTGGGGCAAGTTGCAGGGCACAATCTCTGGAAAACCTGTCATCTTTAGTGGTCAGCACATGCTCAATGCTGTTTTCGGCGGTGTGCTTATTTTATTGATAATCCTATTTTGCCTGACACAAAGTACATTTTTGTTTTTCCTTATTGTTATACTCGCACTGGTGATGGGGGTTTCTCTGATTATTCCCATTGGGGGGGCGGATATGCCTGTTATCGTATCTATGCTTAACTCTTATTCAGGTTGGGCAGCGGCAGGTATTGGATTTACCTTGCAAAATAACCTGCTGATCGTCACAGGTGCGCTTGTAGGTGCATCAGGTGCTATTCTCTCCTATATAATGTGTAAGGGCATGAACCGCTCTTTCTTGAGTGTTATCTTGGGGGGGTTCGGTGCAGAAGGGGAAAGCGCAGCAGGTGTTGTTGGTGACCGACAGGCCAAAATCGGTTCCGCCGAAGATGCAGCCTTTATAATGAAATCGGCAGCTCGCGTTATTATTGTTCCCGGATACGGTATGGCAGTCGCTCAGGCACAACACGTTGTGCGTGAACTGGCTGATCACCTTAAAGCTGAAGGTGTGGATGTGAAATACGCAATCCACCCGGTTGCAGGACGCATGCCTGGCCATATGAACGTGCTTCTTGCCGAAGCCAATGTGCCTTATGATGAGGTTTTCGAACTCGAAGACATCAATCGTGATTTTGCACAAGCTGATGTAGCATACGTTATTGGTGCAAACGATATTACGAATCCAGCTGCAAAAACGGACACATCATCGCCTATTTACGGTATGCCGGTCCTTGATGTCGATAAGGCCAAGACAGTTTTATTTGTAAAGCGATCTATGGGTTCTGGTTATGCGGGGATTGATAACCCGCTCTTCTATGCAGATAATACGCTTATGCTGCTTGATGATGCCAAGAAAATGACAGAAGAAATTGTCAAAGCCTTCGAATAATTTGACATTTCCATATTACAAATTGTACTAATATGTACTAACATATTTTGAAAGGTTAGAAAAAATGTCAGATGGTTTTCAATACAAAGATCCACGCTCTGTGAAATTACCTCTCAACGACAAGCTTAGTAATTTTTTTAAACGCGCTGTAGCGAAGATAAAAGGTGAAACACAGGTTGAACAAGTCGGCTTACGGCCTGATGGTGAGATCGGTACTTACATTCTTGACTGTGGCGGACAACATAGTGTACAACCTTGATTTATATGCTGTGCAGCAAATAAATTAAGTTAACGGCCCTTAAACGGGCCGTTTTTTTATGCTAGTCTATGAGCAACAAATAATAAAAAGATTTGTCACTATAAACAGGGACTTATAAAAAATTGAACATAACTGATATGTGGGATCCCGTCGTTAATAAACCCGACGGTATGACCACTCATAAATTCAAAACTGCACTAAAGCGGAATATCTCATATATTCACGCACCATCTCTGGGTCCGCCAAAGGGCAACGTCATTTTTGGAACAGGGTACGGGGACAGCTATTTATTCCATTATGAAACGATAAAACGATTTCAAGAAATGGGGTATACGGTATGGGCCTTCGACTGGAGCGGCCAGGGTTTGTCAGAGCGATACAACACCCCTGACCCGGATATTGTTGAGGATAATTCAATTCCCAATCATATCATGGACCTGAAAGATTTTACTAATAAAGTGGTGCGCCAGGACAACAGTGATCCAGTCATCTATGCTTCACACTCAATGGGTGGCCATATAGGAATGCATGTTCTTAAACAATCTCCTAAACTTTTTGACTCGGCGGTTTTCATCACACCCCTGCTCGACTTGGATACACATTTAGCCCCGAGAAAAACCATCAAGACACTTACACAATGGGGAATTAGGCTTGGCCTAAAAAACAAACAAATTCCTTCTTTAGAAAATACTTTCAGAAAATTAACCGGGCAAGCCGCAAACGATAATGCGGGCCAATATACTTCTTCACGTAACAATATGCGTAGTTTGACATTGGAATATCTGAGAAACCAGACTCCCGAAGCCGCAGTAAAATTGCCAACTTACGGATGGCTATCTAATATATTTATGAGCGCCGAGCAGATGCATAAACAAAATTGGTTTCAAACCATACAAACCCCTGTCTTATTTATAACAGCAGGTCGCGACGGCATCGTTGACAATACGCCTACATTCAAAGCTGCAAAAGAAATGCCTAACGCAACTCACCGACATTATCATATAGCCGAGCATGCTATTTTTTCGGCAAGTGATGATCTATATAATTCTATGTGGCAAACCGTAGATAGTTACCTAAGTGCATTGAATGCAAACTCCCATTTTGAAAAAAAACGAGGCGAAAAAAAAGACTTCTGTCCCAAATGCCCTAATTTATAATATAGACTGCAAATATCCCATTCTGGGTTATTTCTAAAAATTCTGGTATTTCACAAGACATGAGATCTTATCTATTTTTTATTACCTTCCTGTGTTTGTTCCTGCTTGGTGCATGTTCAACTTCAAACGTACCTGAACGACTTCCCCCTACCTCTCCCCGCACCCTTGTTTGCAACAATGGTCAATATGCATACATAAATATTTACGGGCCTGACAAAGCGGCTCTTAAATATTCTGATACAACATATTCTCTCAAACGTAGTCGTGTAGCATCAGGCGTTAAGTATGAAAAAAAAGACGTATTTATCTGGAATAAAGGTCTGTCCTATTTAGTTCACATTGAGCCGAATAACTACACATGCACCCCACAACCCGACTTAATTGATGGTTTAGGGCTCTAGGACCTTGCTGCCTTGCAATATACATAAATATTTACGGGGTCTCACTTTAGATATATTAATGAGTTGTTAAATTTACATAGAGGGAGATCAACTATGTCTATATTTCCGACTAAAGAATCATTAATCACAAAAGAAGCAACCGAAGTATTTGGCTCTGAGCCAGAAGCAACGCGCTTCCTTAACACACCTCAGCCAGCTTATCTGGGTAATGAAACAACTACCCCGCTTTCTTTGGCTCTTAGTTCAAAGAACGGATATAATACTGTAAGAAATATGATGCAGCAGCTGACTTGCCTGGATCGGTAACCGCTTTTTACTCTTTTAAATTTTTGAAGTTTCCCTTTCATTATCGCGTAAGGGAAACTTTTTTCGTTTTGAGCCGTTTACAGGGCATACAAACCTTAAAATGAGAGAGACTAGAAATGAAAACGACTAAATTTACACTTGCCGCATCAGCCTTAATTCTGACGATGTCAGCAGCAGGTACAGCGAATGCCGCAACTTGCGCATCAGCCATTAACAGCCTTCAAGCCAGTGTGGATGTATCAGCATTGAGTGCTGACGACCGCGCCGATTATAATTCAGAACTTGATGCCGCAATGGATGCACAGACTAATAACGATTCTGAAGTTTGTTTGGAACGTGTTGCAGATCTTGAAGAACGTTTTGGTGCTGAAACACAGGCCAATATGATAGAGAATCAATTGGACCGTGCGGAAGATCGTGCTGAAATGATGGAAGACCGTATGGAAGAGCGCAACCAGCGCCTAGAAGAACGCGCTGAAACTCTTGAGGAGCGTGCTGAGGAACGTGCAGATGCAAGAGAAGAGCGCATGGAAGACAGAATGGATAATGGAACAAGCTATTCTGCTTCATCAGGTATAAATGCTGATGCTGATATCTCTGCAAATGCTAATGATATGGCTAATATTAATACAGCAGCCAACACTTCAACAGGCTCTACAATTGTCGTTGACGATATTGATGGTCAAACAATTTATAACTCAGCTAATGGTAGAGTTGGAACCGTTAACCGTATTGTATCTAATTCTGCATCTGGTGAAACATATGCCGTGGTTAAACGTGGTGGTATTCTAGGTTTTGGAGCTAAAGAATACTTAGTGCCAACAAATCAAATTAGCATGAATGGTGACGCTGTTACTGTTTCAAATCTTAGTGGGACTGACCTAAATAGTTACACACGTTTGACAAACGATGTTCAAACAAATTATGTCACGCTAAACAGTGATCAAAATGTTGATGGAATTGTAACTATCAATAGATAATTTATCTTACTCCCTGAAGAAGAAGCCCCGACTAGCAACTAGTCGGGGTTTTTCGTTGTGTTTGATTTTTATGAAATTTGAGAGCTCTCAAATCTTTCGGATAAAGAAGGAGTTCTCTGGTGTCTGGTCATCTCCATTAGTCCGAGTTTAGTAAAACCATGAAGTTGAACAGTACAGGGGTCATTGTCACACATTTCCGACAGATATTTAAAAAGCTGTTTGCGTTCTGCATCCGATTTCATCTTGAGAAAGTCTATAATGATTATACCGCCCTGGTTACGAATACGTATTTGTCGGGCTGCTTCAGCTGCTGCCTTGCGATTAATATTTAAAATACTGTCTGAGTCTGGTCCACGATTAACATCAATTGCTATCAATGCAGCTGTTTGTTGAATCACAATGTTAGAGCCGCCTTCCAAAATAGAATACGGCTGAAATAACAAATCTATTTGATCAAGAATATCCCTATATTCATAAAGAGCCAGATTATCATAAGGGTTTTGCAATTCAACAGGCGTAATCTTAGTAACAAATTCAGGTGCAAAAAGCTCACACCATTCTTCAACCTCCTGCATTACGTCCATTGTCACGACCTCAATCGTATCAACATGGTGAGATGAAATATCACTCAATGTTCTGTGTACGGCATCCGGCCCTAACATTATTAATTGTGGTTTATTGCCATCGGCGTGCTCTTCAAGTTGTTTCCACATTGAGCCAAGAAGTTTGTGTTCACGCTTTATAATATCTGTCTGGGTATTAGCCGCTGCGGCCCTCAGTATACATGCGTTACACCCGACAAGATCTTCCAGCATTTCCTGCAGTTGCTCACGAAGCTCGGCTTTCCTGATACGCTTCGAAATGCGATTGCCCTCTTCGAATGGTGTGTAAATTAAATAGCGCCCTTGAATAGCAATATTCATCGTTACTTTAGGCAGTTTTGTATCGAAAGGCGCTTCGCTGGCGGGGTCGGTCAATTTTCCGTCTTTTGTCTGAACTAATATAAAATCACCGGGGGAGAGTAGTTTTCCTATTGGCAGATCACCGCCTTTATAGATTTCGCCGTCTTGTTCAATTCGCAAGTCACCGCTTTGAAGAATGCCCTGATTATCACCATCAAGGGATACAAAGGCTGCATCTAATTTTGCATCGATGCGTACCACCTGTGCCCAGTAAAGCGAGCCCCACCGCACTTCTTCTGTAACAGGATCAACTTCAAGCCCGCGAATTTTATTTTTATCCACGGCGGCAACCCAAAGGCTTCCATCCATTTCATCTATCAAAATATCCAAAGAATTTCCCCTTATTCAGAATTTGGGTAAGACATAATTTAAAGTTTAAAGCCAAGACCTGTTAACATGGCAATTGTATCATAGCAGGACAGTCCTACAATATTTGAATGAGATCCCTGTATAGATTTTGCAAAAATGGAAGCTTTACCCTGAATGGCATAGCCACCGGCCTTTCCTTCCCAATCACCTGTATCTATAAACCAATCAATTTCTTTTTCAGTCAACCGCTTGAAAGACACCGTGGTTACAACGACACGCGATATTTGTTTTCCGCTTGGTGCTATAACTGAAATACCACCATATATTTTGTGTCGGCGACCGGAGATCATTTTCATGCAAAATCTGGCTTGATCTTCTGTTTCCGCTTTTGGCAAAAGACGTCGTCCGCAAGCTACTACTGTGTCTGCGGCCAGAATAAAATTTTCCTTTTGATCGGGTTTTAAATTATTCCTGATTGCTTTGGCTTTTCCTACTGCAAGCCTTAAAGCCAGCGGTCTTGGAAGTTCCCCCGGGTATTCAGTTTCATCAATATCGGCAGGTATAATTTGTGAGGGTTTAAGCCCCATCATCTCTATTAATTCGGCACGGCCCTTTGAGGCCGAAGCAAGTATAAAGGGGCTGTGTGTTGCCTGTTTATTTTTCACGGAAGATAATGCGACCTTTGGATAGATCGTAAGGAGTCATCTCAACTACAACGGTGTCCCCTTGCAGGACACGAATTCTATGACGGCGCATCTTGCCGGCTGTATGAGCCAGAATTTCGTGATCATTTTCAAGTTTTACGCGGAACATAGTGTTGGGCAGAACCTCTGTCACCACACCTTTAAATTCCATTAAATCTTCTTTAGCCATGTATCTCCTTAATATGTTCTAGGTAAATCCTTTTGCCTAATATACGTATACAGCCGAATTTTTCAACGACTTCTTGATCTTAAACGCTGTTCTATACATCAAAGCGGTTTTTTGTATGGGCTTTTATATCATTATATAAACGTGAATACGCATCTAAAAGTTGAGCGCGGGAAACTTCTCCAAAAGAAGGCGGCGCAGCTATATCCCAATATTCCAACTCGGCGTCACCTAAATCACCTTTGATTTTAAAATCTTTCAATCTCTCATACCCATTCTGGGATAAGGCTATAACTACATCAAAATCACCTATATCAATGTCGTCGAGCCCTCGGGGATCATCCAAATTGACTTGTATGCCGTTAGTTTTCAAGAGTTCTTCAACCAACGGATTGGCAAAGCCGACGGGCGTAAGTCCTGCTGATACAATATGGAGAAAACCCAAAGATTTCAGATAGTGTTCCAGCAATACTGAACGTGTGGTGTTTTCGTTGCAGACAGACAAGATTTTCAAAGATAGATCCAAATTCATATATGTGGTCCTCTTACCTGACCTATATGAAGAACGCATATCAGGGTAAATAAATCTCGTGCCGTGGCTGCATCCATTTTAAGGCGTCTGGCTAGGCTTTCCCTTAAGAATTCAGCTGCCTCGTTATGGACACCGCGCCGCGCCATATCTATTGACTCTAGCCGTGCTCCGCCTGCGTGCTTGGCTTGTTCATAACTTTCAACTATTAGGAAATAATCTTTTATAAATGATTTAAGGCTTCTCAAAGGAAGGTTCACAATTTCTTGTATGCCTTCTTCAACGGAATCGAATTTCAAGGAAAGCGCATTTTTCTCAAGTCCTATGGTAAGGTCAAAAGGTTTAGCCATCTTTTCCAAAGACTGAAAACACGCATTTTCTTTCAGGTTTTTTAACGCAACCTCTCTTTCCTGCAACACGGAAAGCGCATATTTTACGGTGTTCGGTGTAAGAATTACGATATTTCGTATATCCGGTGAGTGATTTTCATTTTCCATGAAGATCACTTTACATTTTGTCTCAAGATAATGCGAGTGAGAGAAAAATCTTAAATGGCAGGCATCCACATTTGCATCTCTTTTTGTCTGGCTAGAAAACCAAACATTCCCTCTGCGACTCGATTTAATGCTTCCATGTAACGCTCGGCTTCAGGAGTATACTGCAAATGCGCAGGGTGAAGCCTGTCTATATCATAACAGCGACGGTAAAACTCTTCCTGCAAAGGGGTAGGAGCTTTTCCCTGGGACATATCGGACTGAAAGCCAACCAGATCATCTGAAAACAACTCAAGGCGGCGCAGCTTTTCATCATCCTCAATAGAAGGATCACAAAATGTGTAACGCCAATAGTTCTGAGATAACATAAGACCTCCCGCTTCTTTTCATAAGAGTTACGGGAAGTTTACCAGCTAATCAATTAAATAATGTGTCGCGAAGCAGCAAACATCCTAAGCAAAGCGCTCAATATCGGCGCCGCAAGCTGCTAGCTTCTCTACAAGGTCTTCGTATCCACGGTCAAGGTGGTAAATACGATTTACAGTTGTTGTGCCTTCTGCGACTAATCCTGCCAAAATCAAAGATGCCGACGCACGAAGATCGGTTGCCATCACTTCTGCACCTTTCAACTTTTTCACACCGCGCACAATTGCAGAATTTCCCTGAACTGTAATATCAGCACCCATACGCGCAAGTTCCGGGACATGCATAAAACGGTTTTCAAAAATTGTTTCTGTTACCATGCCTGCGCCCTCACATAAGGTCAGCATCGTCATGAACTGAGCCTGTAAGTCTGTCGCAAAACCAGGATGTGGCTCAGTCATTATATCTGTGCCTTTCAAAGGTTTGTCGGTTCTGGATGCTATAATGGCATCGCCATCTTCGGATATATCAAGCCCTGCTATTTCAAGCGGCTTGACGAGTGCTTCGACCAATTCCAAGGAAGTGTGCTCTAACCTTAATGTCCCACCAGCCAGTGCCGCCGCTATCATCCACGTACCTGTTTCTATACGGTCCGGGATGACATCATGTGTACAGCCATTGAGTCTCTCAACACCTTCAATAGTTATTGTTGACGTACCTAAACCACTAATATTTGCACCCATTTTATTGAGCATATTACCTAGATCTACTATCTCAGGCTCGCGAGCAGCATTCATAAGCCGCGTAGTACCCTTGGCAAGTGTAGCAGCCATCATGTTGTTTTCAGTAGCCCCAACTGACACAACAGGGAAAGTAATATCAGCCCCCTGTAATCCACCTTCGGGGGCTTTTGCTTTCACATACCCCTCTTCCAGCGTAATGGTTGCACCCATTTTTTCCATTCCCATAAGATGAAGATCAACAGGTCTTGTGCCTATCGCACAACCCCCGGGAAGGGAAACTTCGGCATATCCACATCTGGCAAGAAGCGGACCAAGAACAAGTATGCTGGCGCGCATTTTTCGAACCAGATCATAATGTGCCAAAGGTTTATCTATAATCCGCGCATGGAAAGTGCCTGTTTTATCTTCGCGTAAAGTAAGAGCGACACCCAGCTGCTGTAAAACTCCGGCAAGTGTTTGTATATCCTGCAAAGCAACAGGTAAATTCGTCATCTCAACGGCTTCATCTGTAAGAAGAGTTGCACACATAAGTTTAAGTGCAGAATTTTTTGCGCCGCTAATACGAATAGTGCCGTTTATCGTTTTTCCGCCTGTAACACGAATTTTTTCCAAACCTGATGATTTGGTCATAGCATCCGCGTTTGCCGGAATTGGTATAATATTGTCATTTTTTGCCGTAGCATCATGTTCTTGGTAATGTAACACCTTGTTGCCCCATATATTTGCCCCCACGGTCTGAATAGCTGACCTCACAGGGTGTTGATCCCTTGAAGAAGAGAAATTGTGCAATTCCCTCATTCGCGTAAACACGTGCCGGTAATGGCGTTGTGTTTGATATTTCCAGCGTTACATGCCCCTCCCATCCCGGCTCAAGCGGCGTGACATTGACAATAAGTCCGCATCGCGCATATGTGCTTTTGCCCAGACACACAACCAGAACGTCTTTCGGAATTCGAAAATATTCAACAGTGCGGGTTAAAACAAAGCTGTTAGGAGGAATAACGCATATATCGGTTTTTCGTTCCACAAAGCTTTGCTGGGAAAATGCTTTAGGGTCTACAATTGCGTTATCAACATTAGTAAATATCATGAATTCATCTGCGCATTTCGCGTCATATCCATAAGAGGAAAGCCCGTAGGATATAATCTTCTGCCCATTTTTTTCACGGTTTTGCTTCTCGGCGAAAGGTTCTATCATGCCGTGATTTTGTGCCTGTTCACGTATCCAGTGATCTGGCATTATTCCAGGCACATGTTTCAAGTCCTGCTCACTCATAGGCATATCTTTCAAAGCTTCTCGTCCACTCATTACTTTTCCCCTTTATTATCTTCTGTCGTATCAGAAGACGACTTTTCCATTTCACTGCGGGCTCGCTGCATCATTTTGCGTTTTTTTAGATTTTCGCGCATAACATCGGCACGTTTGTCGCGCCACGCCGCTTTATTTTTTTTCGGTTTGTCGTCTGCGTTGCTCATAAAGCCCTTCAAAATTTCTTATATATAAAGGGCTTTATAAGGCAAACTATAAGATTCCTCAACAAAAAAGCGGGTATCCCACTTAACCCGTTATTGCATTCGCTATATTAGCGCCTAAATCTATAAGCCCTGACGCGGACAAATGGGTTTCATCGCCGGATTGCACCTGCCTGCCTTCCGCATTTACCACCTTATGATTGGGATATTCAAATACCTTTTGCACTGTCTGAATTTCTGTCCATGTCAGATAGCCACTGGGAGGCTCATCGTGTAAAGCCACAGTGACTATTGGAACATTACCCAGATATTTACGGAAGGTATTGTAAAGATTTGTGAGTGTATCCTTATAATTTGCGGCAGATACTCCCGAGGCAGCATCGGTTTCACCTTGATGCCATACTATGGCCTTTAAGCGCCCGAATTTTTGTGCTGTTTGCAAGGTTTTGATTGCAGCATAGCTTCGCTCGTTCATGACCGATTGTTCAGGTACATCGCTTACAACACCCCAGTTTGAAGGACTTACAAGTCCTGTACCTCCCAAATTAGCCGGTAAGGCTACCGTTTCAATTCCTGTTGCTGCCATAACGGCATCACACACAACGCCCGCATAAGATAATTTGTTATTCGAACTGTTGAATAAACTGCCGAAGGTAGGATTTGCCGCGTAAGCATAAGGATCTGCATAATTTTGAATACCTTGTGACAAATCTTTCGATAGCAATTTTATCGCATTGGAATAGCTAGGCGCATCTGCCAAATTCCCATCACCTATTGAATTAGATTGGCCTAAAAAAGCCACTATATCTCTTGAACTAATATACTCGGTATCAACTATATCGTTTTTATTACTTAACCCTCTGACCTTTCGGTCATCTAAAGCCTTATCGTAAAAAGAAAACTCTGTAACAGTGCCGGAAAAAACATTGCCGCCCTGAGCTAACTGTCCAATTCCAAAGCCGTCGGCAAAGGATGCTGGCATAGCATTGCTGTTGTGAGTAGCAATAGTAACGCCATTTAACGCAACAATAATACCGTTGGTTTTAAAAGAGAGTGTTATACGGTTCACACGACCTGGAATAATAGCATCAGCACTGAAATCAAAACTCAACTGATGCGAATTGTTTCGCGTGACGCGAAAAAGTAGCTTGCCGTTGGACATCTGCTTGACCAGTGCCACCAGGTTATAAGAGCCACCGGCTCCCAGATAGAAAATATTTTGGTAGCCACTGGAAGATGAACGCGGGTTATTGTCTATGTATTCAATAGCTATCGTGCCTTCAGTAATATTGCCTACTGCAGATAGAGGAACGGTAGACGGAATTGTATCGCCCCTTGATGTTGCATATGAAAATAAGGGCCGACTAACATTGATGCTCTGCCCTGCAGCGCCCAAACCCCGGCCAAGTGAAAGTAGTGACATGAATATGCCTCCTTTTAAAATTTTAAGTTTGAAAAAATAAAAAGCCGCGTAAGGCAAATGCCCTAACGGCTTCTCATACATAGATTCTTGGTGTTGGTGAAAATATGTTAGGAAATAAATCCTAATATATCAAGTTTTATTTTAAAAAACACATGACACTGCACTGATTTTATTGTAGGTTTCCAGACGTTTCGATTGCGAGACACGCTGCCGTAGCTCAGTGGTAGAGCACACCCTTGGTAAGGGTGAGGTCGGAAGTTCAATCCTTCTCGGCAGCACCATTTTTAAAAAAATCTATTTACGACTCTTTCAAAAACCCACCGGACTGCATAGCCCAAAGCCGTGCATAAGTCCCTTTTTGCTTAAGCAATTCCGAATGTGTCCCGTCTTCAATTATTTTTCCCTTTTCCATGACTATCAAACGATCCAGATTGGCAATGGTTGAAAGACGGTGTGCTATAGCTATGACCGTTTTGCCTTTCATTAGACCTTCCAGAGAATCCTGAATTAAGGCTTCTGACTCACTGTCCAATGCCGATGTTGCTTCATCTAAAATAAGAATAGGCGCATCTTTTAAAATAGCGCGTGCGATAGCGATACGTTGCCGCTGTCCTCCTGAAAGCTTTAAGCCCCTCTCCCCGACCATTGTATTGTAACCATCGGGCAAAAGTTTGATAAAATCGTGCATATGGGCGGCCTTTGCTGCCTTAATAACCTCGTCATCTGTCGCAGATAATTTGCCATAGCGTATATTCTCAAGAAGTGACCGGTGAAAAAGCGATGTATCTTGCGGAATAACGGCAATCTGGTTTCTGAGAGAGCCTTGCGTATGCTTGGCTATATCCTGATTATCAATGAGGATATGACCATCATTCAAATCGTAAAAGCGCATCAGCAGATTTACGAGCGTCGACTTTCCCGCACCGCTCGTGCCGACAAGGCCTATCCTCTGACCGGCAGAAACGTCGAGTTTTAATCCATTAAAAACAGGTTCCAGTGCTTCTGCGCCATAGGAAAAATGTATATCTTCAAAAGCAACATGGCCTTGATTGATATTAATATCATCGGCACCGGCATTATCACTAAGCGTATGCTGCTTCATGATGGTATCAACCCCATCACGTAGCTGCCCCATATACTCTAAAAAATCTGAGAATGTAAAGCTTAGCCCCCGGCATTGCTCTATCAGGAGAAGGATCAGAGAGAATATAAAGGCAATATCACCTACAGTAATATCTCCAGCGGCATAATCATTTAAAGCCATGTATAGAAGGCCCAGCATAAGGCTAAAACTCATTGCTGAGTAAAACCAGCTCATACCTTCACGGGCAAGCTGAAAAAACCGGGCCTCCCGAATTTCGCGGTTCATAGCACCGTCAATTTTTTCCTGTTCCCATTTTTCGTTGGCGAAGCTTTTAACAGAATGAATATTACTTGCCATATCAACAACAAGTCCTGTAATACGTGATCGCTCATTCGACATTCTTGTTACAATTTTATATTTTATAGAGGCAATCTTGGCGACCACAGCGAAATAGACCAAGCACCATGCTGCAAGAACCACCCCCATCTCTTTATCTGCCATAAAAATCAGCAAACTGGCGACTATAAATTTAATGGCAATAGGCCAGATGAGAAACACAAACGTCCACAAGCCAAGTCTAAGCCCGATTACTCCTTGGTGTATTTTATTGCCTAATGCTCCGCTTTGCCTGTTCTGAAAGAAATTAAAGGCATGTGCCTGCATATGTTCAATGAGCCTTTTTCTCGGTTCAACACCATAGACAGGAGCCAGAAAAAGTAAAATCATGCCCGTAGCACGTGAAAAGAAAACAAGCCCAATATTAACCCAGACAAATCGCCAGAAAGGTTCATTTATAACCTCCCAAATAGAGGGTCCGGCGCCCTGTCGATAGGTTTGCACAGCATCTATAAGATCTCGTATGACAAATGGTAGCAAGAGTAGAAAGGCCGCCTGTAAAGTTTCACAAAGAAACAAACCTGCCACTTTATACTTATGATCTTTCAGGCTTTTTCTGAAAAACTGAAAAGGTGTAAAAATCTGGGTTTCAGTCATGACCAAACCTATTTTTAAAGTAAATATTTATCTATTTAAGCTGCGATATTAATTGTCAGGTCGAAATTACGTATTTTGCTTAAATATTCATCCAGACTGTATCGGCCTGCATTAATGCCCTCTTCAACACGTGAAAGAAAGCCTGGATCAATACTTTGGGCCGTCCAGAAGCGGCGTAAAGTACATGGCAATACAGCGTCATCAAATTTGTATCTTAACCTAAGACCTTCAATAGGCTTATCCGCATTTTCATGCTTTTCGATAGCAACTTGGAATGCCGCTTGTATCTTCCTCTTATCTGTCTCCGCTAAAGACAATTCAACCTACCTATTCAAAATATTATTTCGAGTATCCTATCCCTTTATTCCCATCATAATCAATAGTGACAGCAGGATCATATATCTCGACTTGCCTATTTACTTCAACAGAACACGTTAGAGGCATGCTTAGGAGAACCTTCCATTGCTCCACCCAACCATCTTCATGGGTGGCATTATCAACAATACTCATTTCGGAGCAATTAGGTTCACCCATCGCTTGGTCGTAACTGTGGAATAAAGCAGGTGGCACCTGATCATCCAGCTGACCGACAAAATGACGTTGAGGCAGATCTGCCAGATCAGATGCCAATTCTATTGGATTAAATGAATTATCAACGGAAGGACGGTTATTAATATTCGCATAAAAACGCGTATCCAGAATACCGGCAACACTTCTTAAAGATAAGACATCGTTTCTGACCGCGGCAAGCCCGGCACCAACTGCTGCTCCACCATCATAGCCGACAATGTGAAAACCTGTCACACCATGCGCCGCTTTAATATTATCGAGCGCACGGCTCATAGAATCCAGTACTTCACCGGAGTATCTTGCCTCTTCCCAAAATTTCTCCGGGCATTCATCTGCTTCACCAACCAACTGACACGGGCGTGCCAGATACACAACATTTGTTTTCCCATCCATCGTGGCAAGACGTAGTCCAACAGGATTTGTGGGTCCTGGATCTGATTCTAAAGTGTCAAAATCATTCCCGTCACCTTCTATATAGAGCATTGTTGGCGCACCCTGCTCATAAACCCTCTCATATGCCTGCACCGTGAAAGGAGCTACCTCTATCTTTCTGGGCAAGAGAAATACTGGAGCCGCTATGCGCTTGACCGACTTTTCCCGGTAATATTCAGACGAACTACAGGCGACCAGTCCCGCAAGCATCAGCGTTAAGCAAATTATGAATTTAAAGCCTTGCCATGATTTCATTTTTATCCTGCCTTTAAGATTTAAAAATTAGGCTATCAATCTAGCACGTAATTTTTACAAAATCACGTCCTCGAATTCCAATATAACCGGAGTGTGGTCTGAAGGTTTTTCCCAAGCGCGCGGACCTGCATCAATCCGGCAAGAAGAAACTTTATCTGCTATAGCGGGGGAAACAAGAAAATGATCAATTCTGATACCTTTATTTTGAGGCCAGCACCCTGCCTGATAATCCCAGAAAGAATATTGACCAGACTCATTATTCAACATCCGAAACGCATCATAAAGCCCGAGATTTTTTATTTTTTCGAATTTTTCACGTGTTGTGGGTAAGAATAGCGCGTCCCCTTCCCATGCTTTCGGATCATAGCAATCACGATTTTCAGGTATGACATTGAAATCCCCGCCTATCAGGAAGTTGACCCGTTTTTCGCGTAATGTTTTTGCTCTTTCATAAAGGCGATCCATCCAGGACAATTTGTAATCATATTTCTCTGTTCCTGCAGGGTTACCGTTAGGCAAATAAATATTAATAAAGGTTACACCGTCAACTTCGGTCTCTAAAAAGCGGGCTTGCTCGTCTAGATCATCGCCTTCTAAAACATCACTGTGTTTGACGACATCCAATGTATTTTTAAAAAGCGTCGCAACACCGTTATAAGCCTTTTGTCCTTTAACATGCGATTTATACCCAATGGTCTCGAAATCTTTTTCGGGAAATTCTGTCCCCTTTAATTCCTGTATCATTAAAATATGAGGGGATTCCTCTTCCAGCCATTTTAAAACATGGTCTTTTCGGGCTTTTATAGAATTTACGTTCCAGATTGCGCATTTCATAATGTCTATTTAATCGCATAAATTCTGCCAACTCACAAGACAAGGGGCATAATGCACTAATTATCTTTGTTGAATTCTCTCAGAATTTACTTAAAGATAACCACATATGATAAATACACCGATTACTTTGAAAGAAAGTCGCATTAGCGCAAAAGCTGTCCTTCTAGGACCACGCATCACTCTGAAATCTATTCCAAGGGATAATGAGATCGCGGCCTACCCCCTTACCATGAAGGTAAATGATACAGGTTTTGCTGTTTTATTCAGATATGGTGCCATTGTAATGTTTGGTTTATCGCAAGATGATGAGATTGCTTTTCTCAAAGAAATACGTCCACATGTCCCTGACACTTATGAGACCCGCGAAGAAGAAACAGAGCCTATTCACCTTTCAAAAACCGCCAAAAAGGACAGTATTAATCCTGACAATATTACTTTGTGCGAGTGGAGCATTGAGAAATTTCAGCTAATTGCAGATATATTGTCTAAAAACATTGTTCTTTCAAAATACGAGAACTCAATAGCTGCTACATTCGATAAGATCGAGCCACTAGCAATAGATATTGAGGCCAAGGGCACCCTATCCCGAAAAAAGACCCGTGAATTGCTACAGCACATAGGTACAAATTTGCGTGTTCAACGAACAATTGTCGGTCACGTCGAAATTCATGATAAACCTGATCTTGTCTGGGATAATCCGGATCTGGAGCGTTTTTATGCGCGGCTAGAAGATGATTATGAAATCAAGGAACGGCATGATGCCTTAAAGTTAAAACTTGATCTTGTTTTCCACACTGCCGAAACATTGATGGGATTATTACATTCCAAGCAGTCTTTGCGTGTCGAGTGGTATATCACCCTTCTGATCGTGTTTGATATTGTTTTGCATTTGAGCGAAAAATATTTCGGAATATAAACAAAAAGGCCGTGATAACGGCCTTTTAAAACTCTAAAATCAGCTAAAAATTAGCGAGGGGCTCTATGCATTCCTGCTGATCGTACAGGAGCCATTGCTGGCTGTGCTTTGGGTGCAGTAGCAGCTCTTGCAAAAGAAGTTTTGGGCGCCATCGCTGCCGCACCTCTTTTAGCAGCATTTGTCATGCGATTAAAAGCTGTATTGGCAAAAGCCATTGCACTTCTGCTTACATGCTTAATTGGCTGTTGTAAGCTGGATGCAAAAGAAGATCTATTTGATGTATTTTTCATACTTATACTATATGTTTCTAGCTAGTAAATGTCCAATACAATTAATAACTAATTGTTTTTAAAGGGGTAATTAAGAAAAGTCGTTGCCAAGAAATTATACTTTTAATGATTCCCTGTTGCCTTATCATCTGTCCATTTCAATTTTGGTTGGCGCGCCGCCTTGACCTCATCAAGACGCCTGCGGGGTGCGCTGACAGGGAAGTTATGAAATTTATCCGTATCCCCTGCTTTGGTATCTTCTGCAATTTGTTTCATTACAGTGATAAACCGATCGATATTTTCCTTTGATTCTGTTTCAGTCGGTTCAATCAACATCGCACCGGATACTACCAGTGGAAAATAAACTGTCATCGGATGCATACCATTTTCGACAAGCGTTTTTGCAATATCCATGGTTGTTACCTCGCCATCTTTCTGACGTTTATCCGTCAAAAGACATTCATGCATACAAGGCCCTTCAAAAGGTACATGATAGTCGTCTTTTAACTGGCTTAAGATATAGTTTGCATGCAAAACCGCATCTTCTGAAACTTTACGAAGCCCGTCCTTACCGTGGCTCATCATATAAGATAGAGCGCGCACATGCATGCCGAACTGTCCTTGGAAACCTTTTAAACGACCAAGCGATGTTTCACGCTCAGTATCACCTTCAAGTCTATAGCTATCACCTTCTTTAATAACCAAAGGGCGCGGAACGTAAGGTAGTAATTCCTCGGTAACGCATATAGGCCCCGATCCTGGTCCACCGCCACCATGTGGGGTTGAAAAGGTTTTGTGCAAATTGAGGTGCATAACATCAACGCCGAAATCAGAGGGTCTTATTTTCCCAACTAGCGCATTAAAGTTAGCACCATCGCAATAAAAATAGCCCCCTGCTTTGTGCAGCAATTTAGAAAGCTCTTGAATATCGCGCTCAAACAAACCGCAAGTATTCGGATTGGTTACCATCATACCTGCAATATCCGCGCCTGTTTCATCTGTTTTATAAAGGGCTTCCTTGAAAGCCTCCACTGAAACGCGCCCTGTTTCTTTCGTATCAATTATACGTGTTTCATAGCCGCACATTACCGCAGTAGCTGGGTTAGTACCGTGGGCACTATCCGGAACTAGCACATATTTACGTTGAGTTTCCCTGTTTAATACATGCGCGCGCTTGATGGTCATCATACCAGCAAGCTCACCATGTGCGCCTGCCGCAGGTGTCAAGCACACCCCGGGTAAGCCAGTAAGTTCAGCAATCCAGCTCTGAAGCTCATACATAAGTTCCAGCGCGCCTTGGACTGTTTCTTCGGGCTGCAGGGGATGAATATGTGCAAAACCGGGCAGCCTTGCCAGTTTTTCATTCAGCCGCGGATTATGTTTCATCGTGCAGGATCCAAGCGGGAAAAAACCGCTATCAATTGAGTAATTCCATGTCGATAAACGCACAAAATGGCGCATCACTTCAGGCTCGCTAACTTGTGGCAAGCCTATCTCAGCGCGCTCTTTTAAACCCGTCCTACATTTATAACTATCAGGAATCTTCCAGTCCGTGCCCGAATGATCGCATTGCTCTTTTTCCCATAGCAATGGCTCGGCTTGGTAAAGGGCGCGGGTACTATCTTTAATTCGCTCATCCGATGCGCTATGAACATTTGAATTTCGCGGGTCCTTTAAAGCAGCTCCACTCATAATACCTGATCCTTTTTTACATTTCTTTCATTACGCACGATTCCGGTTAGTAGTGCAATCACCATAAGAAAATTAAAACCAAGTGCCAAATAAAATTCATTACTATAGTTATAAATCATCCATGGTATGCAAGCTGTAAGGAATCCTGCTCTGATTACAAGCGTACGAGAAGATAATTCGCCAAATCTTGATACGACAACAGATATAAACGGATATATATCCGTAAGGTTTCTTGCCAAAACTAATATGCCTGCAGCACTAAGAATCACGGCCATTACTATTCTTATTTTTAAAGTTTTACCAAGATATTTATCAGGTGAAGAAAGTTGAATTAGTGCACCAAGGGCGGCGATACCAGCACTCATCGTTCCGGTATATCCACCAAGAAAATATAGATAAATGGCAAAAAAGATATCACAGAATAACTTACAAGTTAAAATGCGACGCCTTCCACTTGTTGAAAGTCCATACACTCCAAAAGCTGCCGAAATAAGCAAAAACACATCTGTTATGGAAAAAATTTTAAGCCTGCCTGTTGTTGAAAAATGCTATTGTAAAAAATTTTTTGCTAAACATGCATTTGATTTTTAATAACAATTTATTTTGTCAGTTTTTGCTGGGAACGACGCCAGCTTTCAGTCGTTAATATTGCATTACCAACTAAGATAAGTCTAGGAGGACTATCATGAAAAACCAACCTCAAAATCCAAGAGAAAACAAACAAGATCAACAACAGCGCCAAAAATCACCGAGCAAAAATCCGGCTCGTGAAGGTTCACGTGACCGTTCAAGCCAGCAACGCCAAAAATAGAACCAGCTCTGAGGATGTATTAATTTAGCATCCCAAGACCTTAGATGCGGTAAGTTTTGTTAATACTCCATAACGCCGCATTCGCGCAAAGGCTTTGCTGGTTCCCAAGGCAGGGCCTTTGCTGC
>NZVS01000027.1 GCA_002701555.1 Alphaproteobacteria bacterium
TTTACACGGCAAGTGTAAACTGCCCCATAGCGTTACAGGGACAACTATGGATATGTTTTGTGCATCGTCTATGGAGGCGATAGCTTTTGCAGATGCGCTGAGCGCACGCAACCCTAATGATGTCTATATAGTGACTGGTGTCCAAAGCATGAGCCAAGTAGAGATGGGCGGATTCAATCCGATGTTTAGTGAAGATGTTTTAAATTCCAATCCTGCCAACTTCCTGAGCATGGGTAATACGGCGGAAAATCTAGTCGAAATATATGGTATAACACGAAAAGAACAGGACGAGTTTGCCGTTGCCTCTCATAGGAAAATGGCCGAAGCACAAAGTAAAAGGCATTTTGACAATGAAACCGTCCCCATTAGCGGAGTGAATGAGGATGACGGGGTACGTGCCGATAGTACTGTCAAAGCCGCGGGAAAACTAGGTGGCGCATTCAGGAATGGCGGTTCGGTCACGGCTGCTAATTCCTCTCAGGTGACTGACGGCGCATCCGCAGTGATGGTAACTTCTGCCGCATTTGCTGAAGAAAACAACTTGCCTGTAAAGGCAGTTATACTCTCTACTGGCGAAACAGGACTTGCTCCAATGGTTATGGGTTTGGGTCCGGTCGAAGCCAGTAATGAAGCCTTAAAAAAGGCAAACCTGACCATGGAAGATATAGATGTTATTGAGGTGAACGAGGCCTTTGCCGCGCAAGTTCTGGCATGTGTCAAGGAATGGGACAAACAAGGCGTCAAGATCGATATGGATAAAGTCAATGTTGATGGTGGCGCCATTGCCATAGGTCATCCGTTTGGTGCAACAGGTGCCCGCATGGTTGGTCATTTGTCTGAAATTCTGAACCGTGAAAACAAGCGTTTTGGATTGGCCACCCTATGTATAGGCGGCGGTCAGGGGAAAGCCATGGTTATAGAGAATCCAAATTATAAAGAACCGTCTCTTTAACTTTTGAAGAAGACTTCTATGTTATTATTAGAGAACTAAAATATACGGGAATAAATTCATGTCAGATGTCAAAAAAGTAGCAGTAATAGGTGCAGGCGCAATGGGGTCAGGTATTGCAGCGCAAGCCGCCAACGCCGGATGCGAAGTTGTGTTACTAGACAAATTCGAAGGGGTTGCTGACAAGGCCGTTGAACGCATGAGGAAAGCAAAACCGACTGATGTTTTTAATGCCGGTTTCATGGTTCCATCCAATGCAAAACGTGTAACTACCGGAACAATTGATAATGATATTGAAAAAATCGCTGATGCAGATGTTATTGTTGAGGCAGTTTTTGAACGTCTGGATATCAAGCAGGAAACATTTAATTTAATTCACGAGCACGCAAAGCCGGACGCGGTTATAACCTCTAATACCTCGACAATCCAGATTGAAAAACTTGTAGAGGGCATGCCCGAGGATTTCAAAAAACGTTTTATGAATACGCATTTCTTCAATCCAGTGCGTTTCATGGCTTTGCTTGAGGTTATTCAGGGGAAAGATACAGACCCGGCCGTTTTTGAGCAGATGCGCGAATTTGGTGACAAGGTTTTAGGGAAGAAAGTGGTAAAGGCAAAAGACAGCCCGGCCTTTATCGGTAATCGTATTGGTGTCTATATGATTGAACGCGCTACCAAGGAAGCTAAAGCGCTGAATTTTCCGATTGAGGATGTCGATGCGATCTTAAGCCCTGCATTTGGTTTTCCAAAGCTTGGTGTATATAAGCTTGGTGACACAGTCGGGATTGATATCTTGCAACATGTAGGACAGAACCTTCATGACGGACTACCTGCCAATGACGAGTTTAACGAAATTTACGATCCGGCCTTTATAGAGCAAATGGTCGAAGATAAACGCACAGGCCGCAAAAGCGAGTCTGGAGAAGGATTTTACCGTGTCAAAAAAGATGACGATGGGAACGTTATAAAAGATGCCAAGGGTAAGCCTGTAAAACAGGCTATCGATCTGAAAACAGGCGAATACAGCGATGCCATTAAAAGTAAATTTTTCAAAATGAACTTTAAGAAAAAGCACGGCTCTTACGCTAAATTTTTCGATTCCAGCAGCCGTGCAGCCACATTTGCCTGGCCGGTTATGCGTGATACCATGCTGTATGTTCTAAACCATGCCGAGGATGTCGCATTTGATACACTAGCTGTAGATGAGGCGATGCGTGCCGGATTTAATTGGAAAAAAGGACCTTTCCAGTTGTTGGATGATTTTGGTGTTGAATGGTTTGCAGATAAGGTTCGCGAAGACGGAATGACTGTTCCACCTTTATTGGAAAAAGCTGAAAAGCGTGGTCGTTTTTACGCGGTTGATAATAACGTCTCAAAAATCATGACCTTTGACGGATCACTTATGCCGACACACCGTGATGATGGTACTTTGCGTTTATCAGATATCAAATTGAAATCAAAGCCTCTGGTGTCAGGTTTGTCAGCAAGTAGTTGGGATCTGGGTGACGGTGTCGTTTGTTATGAATTTCATGGCATAAATAATATGGTGGACCCTACCTCTCTGAATGTGCTGAACAAAACTTTGAAGCTGATTGAGAACAGTAACGGAAAGTATAAAGCTCTCGTAGTGTATAACGAAGGCGATAAGTTTTCAGCCGGTGCAAATATTGGACTTGTTCACATGTTTAATACTTTGGCTGACAATAAACTGACCCGTGCGCTTGGTTTATCAAATTTCTTCAAAAACAAGGTTTATAACTTTCTTGGCGAGTTCATTTTCCAAGGGCAAGCCATTTACAAGGCCATGCGCGAAGCGCCCTTCCCTGTTATCGGCGCACCTAAAGGGCAACCCGAAAACATGGCATTGGGTGGTGGGTGTGAAATCCTTCTTCACTGTGACGCAGTACAGTCCGGTCCGGAGCAAATTATCGGCCTTGTCGAGGCAGGTGTAGGACTTGTTCCTGCTTGGGGCGGATGTGCTCGTTATCTGGAACGCTCTCAAATAGCTGAGGGGCAAAGAGGCCCGATGGCAGCAACTATGAAAGCCACCATGGCTATTGCCGCACCTATGGAGGGAATGGGTTTTTCAGCTCAGGATTCAATGAAAAAGCTCTGGCTCAGAAAAGGTGTTGATCAGGTTTCAATGAATCCAGATCACGTCTTAATAGATGCCAAAAACCGCGCGCTTGCGATGGCAAATGATAACTATACTCCGCCTAGCGAACCTGTTTATCATCTTCCCGGTAAATCAGGTAAAGCCGCAATTCGTATGAATGTCGATACAATGTATATGCGTGGTGATGATCCGAACAAAGGTGTTAACCATGTCGATGTTAAAATTGCTGATTGTCTGGCGGATATAACAACTGGCGGCGAGACTATTAACAATGAACAAGTGGAAACGCATGTTGCAGATCATCAGGACCGCGTCCGCCAGTTGATTACGGCTTCAGCTAACGGAACGACTGATGTTTATCAGGGTATTCCACTAACAGAAGCACGTATTTTGCAACTGGAAAGAAACGGCATTATGACGCTGGCTCATACAGATGCGACCTCTAAACGGCTGGCTTATATGGTTGGGAAGAAAAAACCCTTGCGTGAAAAACATCTTAACCCGATGGCTAACCCTGCTGAACTGCGCAACGAACTACAGAGAGTATGTCTGCCATTGCGCGAACCAACAGGCAAACCTCTTGAGGGTGAAGACGCGGAAAAACTGGAATCTATGGCTACTACTACAAAGCGTGCACTTACCTTAGCTAAAAAGCTTGGTCTGGCATAATTAAAACTACAGGAGATTATAATGACGAGTAAATTAACCTACGTAAAAGCTCTGTTCGATGATAAAGCGGCTTTAAAAGTATTGGAAGGTACAGCGCGCGGCATTTCTGAAACCGAGTGGTCGGCATTAACCGCAGGAACCGCCGGATATGAAGCTTCTTTATTTACGGGGCAACCCGATTGGAAAGGTTTGATGGACACGCCTGATCCTGAACTGACAGAAGAAGAGCAAAGCTTCCTTGATAATGAAGTTGAAGAATTATGTGGCATGGTTAATGACTGGAAAGTGCGTGACGAGTTGCACGACCTTCCACCCGAAGTGTGGCAGTTCATAAAGGAAAAAGGCTTTTTCGGACTTATTATCCCAAAGAAGTATGGCGGTAAGGAATTTTCGGCCTATGCACACTCCCAAATCGTAGCCAAGCTCGGATCACGTAGCGGGACTGCCGCCGTTTCAGTTATGGTACCGAACTCTCTCGGACCTGCTGAACTACTTTTACAGTATGGAACGGAAGAACAAAAAAATCACTTTCTTCCTCGCCTCGCCCAAGGCTTGGAAACACCCTGTTTTGCCCTCACTAGTGAAAAAGCTGGTTCAGATGCAACCAGCCTGACAGATGAAGGCGTTGTCTTTAAAGATGCTGAAACAGGTGAATTGAAAATCCGCCTTAACTGGAAAAAACGCTATACAACACTTGCTCCCGTATCCACGATTTTGGGAGTAGCCTATCGCCTTAAAGACCCCGAGGGCCTTTTAGGAGGGGAAAAAGATCTAGGTATCACTTTGTCACTTGTACCCTCTGATACAAAAGGCGTTAACAGAAACTTCCGCCACAGACCCGGGGGATCACCTTTTCAGAACGGCCCCCATTGGGGTAAGGATGTTGAGGTTCCTCTAGACACAATTATAGGCGGTCAAAAAGAAGCAGGTAACGGCTGGAACATGTTAGTGGATTGCCTGTCGATTGGACGTGCAATATCTCTTCCTGCCTCATCAAACGGGTCAGCAAAATATCTTGCCCGTGTAACAGGTGCCTATGCCCGTGTCCGCAAACAGTTTGAAATGCCGATTGCAAATATGGAAGCTATTCAAGAATATCTGACACGCATCGCCGGATATACATATATGGTTGACTCTGCAACTGTTCTGCCATTACAGGATCTGGATATTGCCCATAAAACAGGTGATAAAGCCCGCCCTGCTGTGTCCTCTGCTATTTTGAAATACAATACAACACTCACCAGCGCCGCAATCATTAATGATTCAATGGCAGTACACGCTGGTAAGGCCGTTGTCGAAGGGCCCAACAACCCCGTTGCCCATTTATATCAGACAGCACCTGTTGGCCTGACTGTTGAAGGCGCAACTAGCCTGACACGCGCTTTAATGACATTTGGGCAGGGGTCATTCCTTGCTCATCCTTATACTTTAAAGGAAATTCAGGCGGCCAAAGCCAATGACGCCCAAAAAGCCGGAAAAACACTTCGCGGTCATGTGGCGTATATGGTTGGGAATTACTTTCGCTCTATGGGGCGCGGTATTACTAACGGGGCTTTAACACCTGCTCCACATGATGGTCCTGATAAGGCCTATTATCAGCAAACGAACCGCTTAACGACCGCCTTTACTGCAGTTGCCAATGTGATTATGGTGACTTTCCAGTCCAAGTTGAAAGGGAAGCAGCGTATCTCTGCTTTGATGGCGGATACATTAAGTAACCTATATATGGCTTCTCAGGTCCTGCGCCGCTGGAATTACGAAGGTCGTCTGGAAGAAGACAGGCCACTTATGGAATGGTGCTGTCAAACACTTCTTTATAACGCAGAGCAAAATCTCGGCGAAGTTATAGATAATATGCCCGGAGCAGCATTAAGGGGAGCTCTTCGTGCATCGGCATTTCCATTGGGACAGCGGATTAAAAAGCCTTCTCATCGTCTTGCTAACAAAGTAGCCAATATTATCACTCAACCAGGCGAGGCACGCGACCGTTTGACACGGGGCATGTATATTCCGGATCAAAAAGATGATTATGTTACGCGTCTGGAAAGTGCTTTCTTACTTGCTCATAAGTCAGAACCCTATGAAGCAGCCATTACACATGGGCTGAAGAAAGGTAAAATAGAGCCTACAGCCGATACCAAATCACTTGTATCGCAAGCTATTAAGCATGGTTTTATTGAAGAGGGGACAAACATTGATGAAGTTGCAAAACTTTTGGAGGATACTGAAAAAGCACGCAATGATATTGTGGCCGTGGACTGCTTCCCTCTTGATTGGGTAGGTGAGCCCCTAAATCCTGAAGGACCAATTGTCCCTAAATAAGTTTTGATAAATACAGATTTAGACAGGGGCCTAATGGCCCCTGTTGCATTTTGGGAACAGTATTGATTTTCTTTCTGTAAAGCCCCTTCCAATAAATATCTAATACTATACTTTAGAGTAAGTATTTTTAAACTTACGACTTAAAGGATAAAACGATGACAAGATTTTTACTTGCTACTGCAGCTGTAGTTGCACTTTCTGCTCCAGCCATGGCTGACAGCTATAACAATAATAGCCCATTCGGCTCAGCCCTTACAGGTGCCTATGTTGGTGCAATGGGTGGATACTCTTGGTCGGAACTAGATACAGCAGCAGGTGATGTTGATGTTGATGGTGCTGACTACGGTGTTTTCGTTGGTTACAAACTAGACCAATACCTTCAAAATTCAATTGGTATCAATGGTGCTATCGAAGCTCATTATGCATGGTCAAGTGCAGACGGTGACATTGCCGGTGCCGATGTTGAAAAAGATGATGAGTGGGGCGTGAGCTTCAGACCAGGTCTTTCAATCTCTGAAAGCATTAACCCATACGGTATCCTTGGTTACAAGCGCGCTGAGTTTGAAACAGCTGCCGGTAGCGAAGATTATGATGGTTTTGAACTAGGTATTGGTACTGAGCTTGTTGCTTATGGTGATTTTGGTATCCGTGCTGAATACGCTCACACCTTCTACGGTGAAGAAGACGGTGTTGACCCTGATGAAGATACACTTCGCCTTGGTGTTGCGTACCACTTCTAAGAAAAAGAATTTTAAAAAAGCCCGGAATACTCTCCGGGCTTTTTTTTATGAAACTTAAAGCAGTTTTCAGAAGTTTGTTCTTTATAAGGAGTATTAATCATGAAACATGAAAATATAACAGTTGAAGATATTATGAGCATGAATGTTTCATCACTTGATGACGCCATTAAAAAAGTTGCAAAAAAATATGATATTTCTGAAGAAGAAGCAGAAAAATCTTTGACTGAATTAACAGAAAAATCAGATCAAAAGTTATTTTAACTCTACCAAGCTTTGCTGGATAAGGCTTTCACAAAAATAATGAATTTTTAGTATTCCCGGTATTTTAATAAAATTTTAGACAAATTTTATGTTTACATAACATTTATTTAAATATTTTCCACTATTCTCAATAAAGTAATTTTGAATATTAGCGGAAAATAATGTCACACCAATACAATTTTAACCAACTTCAAGCCATCGCCAGAGCATCAGGAGCCTACCTCCTTGAAGGTGTTGAAACAGAGAATGTTTTCGCAAACGATCTCGCGACTTTCAATGATGAAGGACTTGGCGGAAAATATGGTACCGAAGGGTATCGCTTGGTTCGTGACCGTATAGATACTGAGATCAGATTGGCAAAGGAAGAAGAGGAAGAGAACGCCGATAGACAACTGGAAAATATCGGCTTGATGGAAGATATCCGTAAAGATCAAGAACGAGCCTTAAAACAAATTACCGTTGGTAACATAACTATGTCAGGAGCGGAATGGGATAAAGCATATGAGAATTTACAGGATGACGACTTTATAGAAAAAGAGAGGTTAAGGCTTCAAAAACAAGGTAAATCGGATGAGCAGATTGATGAAATTTTAAATGATGCTGTCGTAGTAGTGAAGGGTGCTCAGGAAAACGCAACAGAATCAGAAAGGGATGCTTCAATAGCAGCGCAGAATGGGCCAAATGCACAACCGGTAAGAGAAGTAATTGAAAGAGCTTCAAGTTTTGAAAGACGCAACAGTCTGGGTTATACAAATTCAGCAAATATGACAGAAAGATCACTATCATTTTCTGGTGCAAACATAAGTGAGCCCAACGAAACAACTTTACGTGAAAATTTTGCTGATGCCGCTAAGGGCGAAAATCAAAGCTATTCAAATATAGACCTTCAACAAACCGTTACAATAGATTCAAAATTGGACACTTTGGGATTAGGTTAGCCTATTTCATAGATATTTGTGTAGGGGTATCAAACTTGCGGATTTGTGACGGAGTATACTCAAACTCACTATAACTGTTGTAAAGTATTGTTGCCCCCTCATCAGTTGTGTACCAAAGTGTTGCAAACCCCTTATTTGTGTTCGCTGTAATAGTAAAATGCCCTTGTACATTAAAAGTATCTCGGTTTACAGCGTTAGAGTTGTAGCCATCATAAGCAATTCTTTCACCTTCATTAATAGAATTTTGCATGGCCCTATTAAAACTGCCACAGGAGGTAGCCTGATTATTTTGTAAAATTTCCTCGCATTTTTTTCTGACACCCTCTTCATCGTATTGCACAGTTATATTTGATATTGGCGCTACAGATGACGTCGCATTATAAATATTACAATTTTCTGTTCTAGCAATGACCTTTGCTTGAGTAGGAGTTGCTCCAAGAGGTGCGTTATATTCGACTATATACCCATGAGAACCATTTGTAGAGCATGTGAAAGCCGTTGCATAACGATCTATGCGGTTTTGGTCAAGTTTAATAAATTCCCTATTCGCTAACGCGACCACTTCCTGACCTTCAGCCTTTAGATGTCTGGCCATAACTTCAGGTGTTGCGGTATCTCCACGGACCATTGCGTTTGCCGCAACTATAGGTGTCATGGCTGTTGCGATTGCCGCCAAGCCTAATCCCGCCTTTGTGGCTGCATTTTTAAATCTGGATTTTGCATTTATCAAAGCCATGGGAATTGCCCTTTATTATATACGCCTGTGAAAGTTGGATAATATACAGGCATATATAATCATTTTGGACGGACAATGTCAATATAAACATTATGGAAACTGTGTTGCTGTTTCTATATCTCAACCACCGTTTTGATATTTACAAATTCATGTATGCCAAATCGCGCCAGCTCTCGCCCATACCCGGATGCCTTTACGCCACCAAAAGGAAGCCTGGGGTCAGAGGCGGTGATTGTATTTATAAATGTTCCACCGGCATCAAGTTCTTTAACGGCTTTGTCCATATCTGACTTTTCCGTTGTAAAAATTGCAGAGCCAAGTCCGAATTTCGAACCATTCGCCAAATCTATCGCCTCATCCAGCGAGCCAACTTTAAAAAGTGACGCGACCGGGCCAAATAGCTCATCCTCATATGCAGGTGATCCTTCAGGAATATTTTCGATGATACCGGGAGTGTAAAAATAACCTTTCCCTTCTGTTTTTTCACACCCAACAAGAATGTTTGCACCTTTCTTGACAGTGTCCTGCACCTGTTTTTCAATGTCATCAACATTATCCGACATTGCCAATGGCCCGACATCGTTATCTTCGTTCATAGGGTCGCCTGTTTTAAGACCCTTAAACGCCTCAACAAAGCGATCTCTAAACGCATCATATACATCTTCATGTACAATAAAACGTTTGGCAGCAATACAAGACTGCCCGTTATTTTGAATACGACCCTTCACAGCCATTTCAACAGCATTATCCATGTCGGCCGAGGGCATCACGATAAAGGCGTCCGATCCCCCCAATTCCAGGACAGTCTTTTTAATTTTCTCTCCGGCGGTCGAGGCAACTGCAGACCCCGCCCCTTCCGAACCTGTTAAGGTGGCCGCACGTATACGATCATCTTTTAGTATTTTTTCAATTTTATCAGATCCTATAAGCAGCGTTTGAAATTCATAATTTTCAAAACCCGCATTCCTCAAAATTTCTTCAATAGCAAGCGCAGATTGCGGCACATTAGAGGCATGCTTTAGAATACCTGTATTACCTGCCATAAGTGAGGGAGCCGCAAAACGGAACACCTGCCAGAACGGGAAATTCCAAGGCATAACCGCCAGAACGGGTCCGATAGGTTGATATGCGATGTAAGACCGCTTCTTATCTGTTTCCACGGTCTCGTCAGCAAGAAAGTCTTTGGCATTTTCAGCATAATAGCGGCATACCCAAGCACATTTTTCAACCTCTGCGACTGCTTGCTTGATAGGTTTACCCATTTCTTGGGTCAGAATTTTTCCATATTCTTCCTTTTTTTCTTCCAAAAGGTCAGCGGCTTTATTTAATTTCTTAGCCCTTACTTCAAAATCTTGCGTTTTTTGAAATTTGAAAGCATCAACCGAATTTTTTAGAGCCTGTTCTATTTCTTTATCTGTTGCCGTATCAAACTCTTTTAATACTTTCTCTGTAGCCGGGTTCACACTTTTCATTATCTATCCTTTTTCAAACTGCGTTATATTCGATTGTCTCGTTTGCTTATAGCGTAAATCTATTTATATGACTTAGTGTACCCTCGTGAATATTCAAAAGGTTTGCCAGGCTTTTTTTAACATAGCTTTCTGCTCATCCAGGAAAGCGAGGCTATTCTACACATAAACTTTATTTCTCTTATGTATTATCAGAGATATTCGGGGCCAAATCACCAGACCAGGCGATAAATTCTGGATTTAAAAAACCATCACGGGAACCACCATAGGTAAGGGCGTTTCCTTCTGTATCTGTCATAAGACCACCTGCTGAACGCAATATTGCATCTGCGGCGGCGGTATCCCACTCACAAGTAGGACCAAAACGCGGGTAAATATCTGCTTTTCCTGCTGCAACGGCACATATTTTCAAGGAACTGCCTTTCTTGAGAAGTTTTTTAACTTTATACCCGGAGAGAAACTCATCTAACTTCTCACCCTTCCCGTGAGATTTGCTTGCTACTACAGTTAACCCTTCGACAGGGGCGCGCCTAGTTTGAATTTTCTTCTCCACATCAGTATCTTCGAGCCATTTCGTTGCCGTTCCCTCACCGTAACCTGCATATAAAAGACCGTGATAAGGTGCATACACCACGCCCAAAAAAGGCTTTCCTTCAAAAATCAACGCAATGTTAACAGTAAAATCACCACTTCCAGAGATAAATTCCTTTGTGCCGTCAAGGGGGTCAACCAACCAAAAATAGTCTGATACAGAAAGATCAGTTTTTTTCCCTGCAGCCATACTTTCTTCACCAACAACCGGAACAGATGGTGTAATATCGCTCAATCCTTTTATTATTACTTTTTCAGCATGCTGGTCGGCAAGTGTGACAGGCGAGCCATCTTCTTTCTGTTGCGAGTCGATACCCCCCTCGTCAAAATAATCTAGTGTCAGGTCGCCCGCCTCAATAGCAAGTCGCTTAACCTGCTCGCATAATGCTTTTGGATAAGAAAGTAGCCTGTCAGAGGACACGGAGATTGTCCTTTTCAGCCATATTTTCCAGTGACTGTCCGCTATATTCAATATTTTGAATGATATACTGTGCTATTTGTTCTACGCATTCTTCAATATTACCGCTTTCTGTATCCACAGTCAGCTCGGGATTATCAGGTGCCTCATATGGAGAATCTATCCCTGTAAATTGGCTTATTTCGCCCTTGCGCGCTTTCTTATAAAGTCCTTTTGGATCTCGGCTCTCACATACATCCAAAGAAGCTTTGATGTAAATCTCATGGAAACGATCAGGGCGCACCTCACGCGCATTGTGCCTGTCTGCCCTATACGGAGAAATAAAAGCAGTAATACATACAACTCCTGCATCAGCCATAAGGGCAGAAACCTCTCCGACACGCCGTATATTTTCCGCACGATCTTTCGGGGAGAAGCCCAAATCAGAATTTAGTCCATGTCTTACATTATCACCGTCAAGAACATATGTTTGGTAGCCCTTTTTAAAAAGTGCCTGCTCCACGAGCATCGCCAAAGTTGATTTTCCAGCTCCGGATAATCCTGTAAACCAAAAAACGCCACCTGTATAACCATTGCGTTCAGCCCGCTTCGTATAAGATAGCAAATGCGCCACTTTTGTGATGTGTTCTGATTTGGGCTGATTTCTCGATCTTTGATCGACATATCCTTCCATGGAAACGGTTCCGCCGCCACAAACACGCCCCTTACTATATAGTACAATACGTCCCGTATTTTTATTTTCGGTATATTGATCTAATGGGATTGCGTTTCTCGTTCTTAAAGTAATATATGAAACTTCGTTCTTAGAAACTTGCTTTGTATTTTCGTCCTTAGATAAATCCTCAGTCTTGATTACGTTTTCTATTGACTGCACAGTGACCGGATATTGGGCCGTATTGATGTGCAGCCTGAATGTGTCACCAACTTTTAAAGATGTATCGGAAAGCCAGAAAATATGTGCCCGAAATACATTTGATAACATGGGAGGATTATCTTCATGCGAAGCAACATGCCCTCTCTCAACAAATATAGGCTTATCAAGAGTTATACCTATTGATAAGCCTGCCTGTGCTGTTACGGCCTGCTTATCCCCTTTTGGCCAAACTTCTATAGATTCCACTCTTGCCAATTCGTTAGTGGGGGAAAACAATAAAGTGTCTCCCCTTCTTAGGAAACCACTCTCAATACGCCCAACAAAAACCCGCTTTTCTTCTACACGATATACGTCCTGAACAGGAAAACGCAGGCTTTGCGACGTAGGGGTTTGATATGGTGTAAAATCATGAAGAACTTCCAGAAGAGTTTTACCTCTATACCATTCCAGTTTTTCGGATGCCGACAAAATGTTGTCACCATTGCGCGCAGATACCGGAATTATTGACATTGGACGGATATCTATATCACGTAAAAAAGATACAATTTCGTTATACAAAATATCAAATCGTGCTTTATCATAGCCACATTTATCTATCTTGTTTACGATAACACCAATTTGGGAAACACCCATCAACCCCAGAAGATATGCGTGTCTGCGCGTCTGCTCCTGCAGTCCTTCTTCAGCGTCCACAACAAGGAATGCCGCATCTGCTTGGGCAGTGCCAGAAATCATATTTCTTAGGAATTCCGTGTGACCTGGTGCGTCAATGATAACAAAATCGCGCTTTTCTGTTGAAAAGAATATCTGGGTCGTATCAATAGTTATGGCCTGATCACGCTCTGCCTGAAAAGAATCCAGCAAGTATGACCATTCAACAACTTCCCCTCGTTTTTTTGAAGCCTTCTCAATCTCTACATATTTGCTGTCTGGAAGAGATTTTGTATCATATAAAAGGCGACCTACAAGCGTAGATTTACCATGGTCTACATGTCCGACCATCACGATCCGTAATTTTTCCGCATCCTTGGTAGGTGGAATGTATTTAGCGCTGTGTGCCATAATCTACATATATCCCCGCGTCCTCAAAAGCTCAAAACTATTTTCAGATTCGCTATCCATTGCACGACCTGCACGTTCGAGCGTTTTTGTTGTTTCAAGTTCTTTAATGATATCTTCTATTGTTGTGGCATCACTATCAACAGGAAATGTAATATTCTTCTCACCTAAAGAACGATATCTTTTACCGTTCTTTGCAAAATACAAAGGCACAACAGGTATGTTTTCCCGCTGCGTGTAACGCCATATATCAATCTCTGTCCATCCCAATATAGGATGTATGCGTAAATGTGCCCCTTCAGGCACTTCGCTCATATAATGATCCCATATTTCAGCAGGCTGGTTTTTAAAGTCCCAATCTCCATCAATACTACGTGGTGAAAAAACCCGCTCCTTGGCGCGCATAGATTGCTCATCGCGGCGAATGCCGGCAATTATGCCTTTGTAACCGTCATTCCCCAAAAGGGACTTTAGCCCCTCAGTTTTGCGCATAGCAGATCGAGTTGCAGGGGGCAGGCTCTTATCCATATCTCCTTCGGGTGGACAATCATGAACGTCCAGCTCAAGTCCCCACTCATTTACAAGTTTATCGCGAAATTGATAAACCTCGGGCAGTTCCATGCCCGTTTCCAATTGTATGAGGGGGAAAGGAACTTTGCCAAAAAAAGCTTTTTTGATCATCCATAGGAGGGCATTTGAATCCTTACCCATAGACCATAACATGCCCAGAGGAGAAACATTGTTATAAGCTTCTCTTAAAATATAGATGGTTTCAGCTTCAAGCTTATCTAGATAGCGATCAGGCATTCACTATCCTACTGATTTAAGTCTGTTTCCAGATCCGTTTTCTCCGTCGAGAGATCTGCGGCCAATGGATTGATATACAAAACCTTTGCTTTCCATTTCAGTCAGCTTGTAGATATTTCGCAGATCAAGAAGACGTGGTTTTTTCATTAAGCCCTTGATACGATCAAGGTTAAGCGCACGGAATTCATTCCACTCGGTAAGAATAACAATGATGTCTGCATCTTTTGCCACATCATAAGAACTCTCTGCCCAAATCACATTATCAAGTTGCTTTGCAGCTTCTTCCATTGCCACGGGATCAAAAGCAGCAATCTTTGCTCCCTTAGCCTGCAATTCGGGAATAATGACAAGGCTGGGTGCTTCACGAACGTCATCTGTGTTTGGTTTAAAGGAGACACCAAGTATTCCAATTTTTTTACCATCCACATTGCCATCACACATCTCAATGATGCGTTTTGCCATATCTTTTTGACGATTACTGTTTACCTGAACCACAGTTTCAACGATTGTCTGAGGCGCTCCGAATTTCTGGCCGGTCTGTGTCAGTGCCAAAGTATCTTTGGGAAAGCATGACCCGCCATAGCCTGGACCTGCGTGAAGAAATTTAGAGCCTATGCGGTTATCAAGCCCCATTCCTCTTGCAACATCTTGTACATTTGCGCCCGTGGCCTCACATAAGTTCGCAACCTCATTAATGAAAGAGATTTTAGTTGCCAAAAACGCATTGCTTGCATATTTGATTATCTCCGAGCTTTCCGGCGTGGTTATTACCATTGGCGTCTCGTTGATATATAAAGGTCTGTAAATATTACGCATCACCTCGGCAGCGCGCTCACATTCTGTTCCGACCACAACTCTGTCAGGGCGCATAAAATCATTAATTGCCGCCCCTTCCCTTAGAAATTCAGGGTTTGAACAAACACCAAAGTCTGCATCCGGATTGGTTTCTTTTACGATGCGCTCGATTTCGCGCGCCGTTCCGACAGGTACGGTGGATTTCGTAACAATCACTGTAAAATCGGTGATTGCCTCTGCAATTTCCTTGGCAGCCGCATAAACATATTGAAGATCCGCATGTCCATCACTGCGGCGTGTTGGTGTTCCAACTGCTATAAAAACCGCATCCTTATCCTTTACAGCCTCTTTAATATCCGTAGAAAATGTCAAACGGTTGGCACGCACCTGCTTCTCCACCAATTCATCAAGACCCGGCTCATAAATAGGTATTTCGCCATCTTTCAAACGTGATATTTTGCCCTGATCCTTATCAATACATGTGACATCATGTCCGAATTCCGCAAAACAGGTTCCGGAAACCAGCCCGACATAACCTGTTCCAACCATTCCTATGCGCATATCATTAACCTTTTTAGCTGTGTATTACTTTAAATATCGCACCACAGTTATACGTTATTCTGTGGCCAAGATAAACATCTGGGTATGCAATATAACAAAAAGCCCCTTTAAGCAAAGGCTTGATTTGTATATTATGCATTTCAAAAGTTATATAGACATGAATTTAACGAAGGAAAGAAAATGAGCGATATTCAAACAGCCACAAACGGACAGGCAAACAATGACATGCCTTTATTTTACCAGAAACCCGTACCGCTTGATTCTGAAAAACACCGCTCATTTGGCTTAAAGAAAAATTTCGGTCTTTCATTCACTAGCAAGGTCAACGCAGTTCCCATAAACCTCATAGAATTTCCGCAAATTTGCCATTATTATCCCATAGCGTTCAGTCCGGATGAGGCCGCAACACCAGTTGCACTCCTAGGACTTCGCGATAATGAAAATCTTTTTGTTAACGACCAGGGGCAATGGCAGGCTGAAACTTATATTCCAGCCTATATCCGACGTTACCCTTTTATTTTCTCGGAAATCCCCGGTACCGACCAGCTTACACTTTGCGTTGATATGGATGAAAGCATTGTAGGAGAGAATCAGGAACAAAACTTCTTTGATGAAGAAGGTAGTGCCACACCGCTTGCCCAAAACGCACTGGAGTTTTGTAAATCCTATCATGCTGCGGCTCAACAGACAGTCGAATTCGGTAAAATGCTTAGTAATTCAGGATTACTTGTTGAGCGCGCCGCTGAAATAACAGCTATTGATAACACTAAAATAAACTTCGCAGGCTTCCGCATTATTGATGAAAAAAAGCTGAATGAAATGGATGAGAAAGACTTCCTCGAGTGGAGAAAAAGAGGATGGCTTCCATTTCTTTATGCCCATCTATTCAGCGGCGCACAGTGGCAACGATTGACACGCCATCTTAATGAAAGAATGGCAAAATAAGCCATCAAAAAGCATTTTTAATTCATATTGGTCGCATTGAAACGCCGATGCGACCATTTTATTTGTGAGCAGTTTTTACGAAATAATTGCACTTTGAACCGATTCCGTGGTATTTATTTTCCCATTAACATAAATGACAGCATTTAAGGGAGCATAACCATGGCAAAAGTCGGCGCAAAAAGAGCAGCAGAGCTAACAGGTAAATCAAAATCAACTATTCAGCGTGCAATGAAATCAGGTAAGGTCTCTTATGAAGTCCTTGATAATAACCGTCGTGTTGTAGATGTTTCGGAACTAGAGCGCGTTTTTGGTCTTGACGATACAGCGACAGGAACCACATCAGCAACCACCAAAACCACTTCGGTAGAGACAGAATTACAAAAAGCCAAAGACATTCTTGAAATGGAACGCATGAAAATGCGTATCCGTAGCCTTGAGGACCAACTACATGTCCAAACACAACTTGTCGAAGATATGAAGTCCCAGCGCGATAACTGGCAGAAACAGGCACAGCAGATTCTTATCACCAGCCAGCATTCACAAAAAGAGGCAGAAGGGTATAAAAAAGAACTGAAAGACCGTGAAGACCGCGCACGACAGATCAAACAAAAGCGTATGCAACAAAACATGGCACAACTTCAAAAGCGCACACAAAACCAGAACACAAATACAACCGGCGGCGGCTTCTGGTCAAAACTGACTGGAAAAACCGGAACAAATTCATAAAATAAATTAGCTCCTTAATTTTCTTTAAGACATCATGTGCTATTCTCCTCTTATGAGAAACAGGCACATGATGTTTTTTTTGATTTTTTTAATGGCAGCAAGCTTTTTTTTGCTTTCCTTAGGCACGCCTTCTTATGGACAAGACATTTATAAAGATGATCCATATTATGAAGAGGCGCAAAGCATTTACCGCAAATGCGTAAGCCCAAGCGGGTATTCAGCTACTTATGATTGCCGCTGCGTTATGAATGAATTTTATAAACTTCGTCACAGTCAGGGCGGCGGCCGACAACAAATTGCCGTTATTAGTGATTCTTTGCAACGTTGTCCGGATAAACCAAAAATAGCCCAAAAAAAATATCTTCAATGTATCGATTGGGCTTCCCGAATGAGAAAAGATTCTGACCGTTTTTGTAAATGTTACGGCGGATCTTACGCAACAGGTTTTGCAGGCAATCCTGTTCAAAACTCAAGATATAAACAAGCACTAATGACACAGTCCCTTTTAGAGTGTGATGTTAAAGCCCCTAATGAAAGGTCCAGAATACGGGATGAGGCCAGAGAAACACTCGAAGAGCGCGGTCTTTTACAGCGGCTTTTCCCTGGTTTTTACGATTGAGAGCAAGTTATTGCGGGATATAAGACGCAGACGCGATATTTTTTGACGTTACATCGCTCTCAAACTGAACCTTTAAGGCATGATGCTGCGGCATAATAGTGTCCATATAGAAATCAATGACACGGTTTTGATGTGTCGACCAGTCTTTATCACCCACGGTTTCCAATGCTGTTGAGCGGCGTGCCATCGCCATTCCGCCCATAACAGTTCCGCATAGTTCAAGCATTGAGAAACTTAGTGCTGCAACCTCGTCAAATTTTTTCGCCTTCGCAAGATCATTCAGTTTCTCGGAAGCGATTTCCAAAGAAGTTACTGCGATTTCCATCTTGTCACTGTAAGGGGATTTGGAATTTTTCAAAAACTCACGGGCATCCTCAATCCATGATTTAAGCCCCATACCCTGATCGCGGGTTATTTTACGAAATGCAAGATCACCGGCTTGTATACCGTTTGTACCTTCATATATAGGAAGTATACGCGCATCGCGGTAATATTGAGAAACACCAGTTTCTTCAACAAACCCCATTCCGCCGAAAACCTGTACTGCCTCTGATGCAACTTTTACTGCATTATCCGTACACCATGATTTGACAACAGGCGTCAAAAGCTCAACACGTGTCTGCGCTTTTTCATCCCCTTTAGCAGCCTCCCCAAGATGAAAAGCCGCATCATAGGCTAGTGTACGCCCTGCAAGAATTCTGGCTTCCATTGACAATAACATGCGTTTTACATCCGCATGACCAGCAATCGGTGTCTCTTTTCCTGTCTCCAGTGCTTTGCCTTGAACACGCTCGTTAGCATAGGCTTTGGCAGCCTGAAATGCACGATCTGCTATTGCTACACCTTGCAAGCCAACTGAAAGCCGCGCGTTGTTCATCATGGTAAACATATACTTCAGGCCTTCATTTTCTTTTCCTACGATGTAGCCTTTTGCACCACCCGCATCACCAAATGCCATTGTGCAAGTCGGTGAGCCATGAATGCCTAATTTTTTCTCAATAGACACACATTTTACATCATTTCTGTCTCCTAATGCTCCGTCTTCTTTAACGTCAAACTTCGGAACTACAAATAGCGAAATCCCTTTTGAGCCTTCCGGAGCATCGGGTGTTCGTGCAAGCACAAGATGAACAATATTTTCAGTAAAGTCATGTTCACCATAAGTAATATAGATTTTTTGTCCCGATACTTTATAAGTACCGTCATCTTGCTTTACCGCCTTTGTTTTCAAAGCCGCAAGATCTGATCCGGCTTGTGGCTCGGTCAGATTCATTGTGCCGGTCCAATGGCCGGAAATAAGGTTGGGAAGATAGGTCGTCTTCAATTCATCCGAACCATGATGTTCGATTGCCTCTACTGCCCCCTGATTTAGCATCGGGCATAGGCCAAATGACATATTGGCCGCCTGCCACATTTCCTGCACTGGAAAAGCCAACGCCCAAGGCAAACCTTGCCCACCGTACTCAGGCGAAAACGGAACAGAATTCCAGCCACTTTGTTGATATTGCTGATATGCATCCTTGAAACCGCTTGCTGTTTTAACTTCATTTCCTGTTAATTTTGCACCCTCCTCGTCACCAACTTTGTTAAGGGGTGCCAAAACCTGCGAGGCAAGCTTGCCTGCCTCGTCCAGAATGGCTTCTACAGTTTCACGGTCCAGCTCGCTCTCCTGAGCCTGATTGTCAAAGCCCAAAACATCGTAAAGTGTAAAAGCCATATCCTTTAAGGGGGGCATATATTCAGACATATAGAGAAACCTTTTCCTGTTATTAATTAATGTAATTACCCTAAACGGCTGTAAGGTTAATCTCAATAAGATTTTGGCGTTATCAACTTTGGCACGGCTCTTGCAATGTATTTTGGCATGACAGTTTCAGGATCACTATTACAAGGAAATACTCTCGCAGCACTCAGTAGTCAGGCTGGCAGTAAGGTAACGTCTGCAATCCAGAAAGCCAGCAGCTCGACTGGTGTTGATTTTGCCTATCTTTTGCAACAAGCAAAGGTAGAAAGTTCTTTCAGAACAGACGTTAAGGCTTCCACCAGCTCTGCCACTGGTCTTTTTCAGTTTATCGATTCAACATGGATGAATATGGTGAAAACGCATGGTGAGAAGTACGGTATTGATACATCTGCCTCGAAAACACAACTACTGGCTTTGCGTAAGGACCCGGAAATTTCTTCCCTGATGGCGGCAGAATTGGCTTCAGAAAATAAAAATTACCTGGAAAACACGCTTGGAAAAGGCGTTGAGATCGGCTCTACAGAACTTTATATGGCCCATTTTCTTGGGGCAGGTAAGGCCGCAGGTTTTTTAAAGGCTTTCCACGATGCACCTCAAAAACCAGCTGCTGATTTATTTCCGCGCGAAGCACAATCCAACCGGGCAGTTTTTTACAATGCTAATGGTAAGCCTAAATCGCTTGGTGAAATATATGCTACTTTTGAGAAAAAATTCTCTGTTTCCGGTGGTAAAGCACCTGCAGAAACGGCTGTTGCGTCAGCAACAATACAACCTGACTATAACTCGCAAAAGCTGGAACGCTACATGCAGAAAATGCAGGCAGAAAAAGCGGCTATGGGAGATGACCCTCAGAAATTTGCGGAAATGGATGTATTAACACGCATGGCAGCCTCAAACCCTTATATGGACTTGCTGTCTTTTGGTGTTGAAACTCCGACACCTATTATGCGTAAAAGCGGCAGTAAGTTCCCCTCCATGGGTGTTGGTAATATGGTTCAGAATCCGGCCGATATTCTATGGCTTGCCCAATTAGATGACAGCCTTGGTTCCAAAAAAGCTCTTCGCTAGAAAAGGTTTATCCTGCCGCCTCGGCACGGCGTAGCCGGTCATTAATCGCAATTCCGACACCTTTATCAGGAATATTCATAACAGCTATAGCTGTATTTTCCGGTTTATCGAGTTCCCTTAAATAAGAAAACAAATTGCTGGCTGCCTCATAGAGATCACCCTCTTCACTTAAATTTTTAAGTTTTCCCTCCGGCAAATCTTTTGCAGAGCCGCCATTTTGTAACCCCATGAATTTCAAAGAGCCAAAACCGAGCAATGCCTCCCCTTCTTTTACATCGACAGCGTTTAACCTGATTGGAATATCAGGGGCATAATGCTTTAACAATAAGCCCGGGGATTGAGGCCCCTTCTCCTTACTATCATGTGTTTTACTGATATACCCCACATCAAGGCCAAGTGTATGGGATATTTCTTCGGCTGTTATCACTCCTGGGCGCAAAACAACTGGTGTTTCAGCAGAAAGATCTATTACCGTAGATTCCAACCCTGCCTGTGCCGCACCTCCTGCAAGTATCATATCCACCTTATCACCCAGACATGCCGCAACATGTCGTGGTGAGGTCGGGCTTAATTTTCCGGATGTATTGGCTGAGGGTGCGGCAATCGGTTTGCCTGACTTTAATAACAAATCTCTAGCAACTGGATGCACCGGAAAGCGCAAAGCAATAGTATCCAGTCCGGCAGTACACAACTCCGATATTGGTGATCCCTCTTTCTTTGGCACAATAAGTGTTAATGGGCCTGGCCAGTATTTATTCATCAGAATTTGGGCTGTTTCTCCCAATTCGGCATATTTATAAGCCTCTCTTGTATCTGCAACATGAACAATTAAGGGATTGAAA
>NZVS01000028.1 GCA_002701555.1 Alphaproteobacteria bacterium
AGATATGGCACGTTCGGTTCGCGGTGAAGTGATCTCATCCACCTTTGATGAGCCGGCGTCACGTCACGTACAGGTGGCCGAGATGGTCATGGAAAAAGCCAAAAGGCTAGTTGAACATAAGCGCGATGTTATTGTCCTTCTGGATTCTATTACCCGTTTGGCCCGTGCATATAATACTGTTGTGCCTTCATCCGGTAAGGTGTTGACGGGGGGTGTAGATGCAAACGCACTTCAACGTCCGAAAAGATTTTTCGGAGCGGCTCGTAATGTTGAGCAGGGTGGATCCCTGACTATTATAGCAACAGCTTTGATTGAGACAGGTTCTCGCATGGATGAGGTTATTTTTGAAGAATTTAAAGGTACAGGTAACGCCGAGATTGTGCTGGATCGTAAAATCTCTGATAAGCGCGTTTTCCCTGCAATTGATATCCAAAAATCCGGAACTCGTAAGGAAGAGCTTCTTGTCGACAAGGCTACACTGCAGAAAATGTGGGTTCTTCGTCGTATTCTCAACCCTATGGGTACTGTGGATGCGGTTGAATTTTTACTTGGCAAAATGAAAGATACGAAGAATAATGATGAATTCTTCAACGCCATGAATCAATAGTTACATTAGTGCTTAACGCTTGTTCTTTTAAAAAACTTACCATCTTCTTTTTTCTATTAGGTTTTGCAGGCCTGGTTGGTTGCTCGTCCAATTTGGATTTTGATAAACTTGCCTGGTGGAAGGAAGAGCGCAAAAAAGTTATTGCCAAGGTTTCTGCGGAATTTGCCCGTAGAGACGTTAAGTTGGGATCGCCTGTATATATCCGTATTTTTAAACAATCCTCTATCCTCCAGCTATGGCTTAAGGATAAAAACAGTAACTACTATTCTCTTTATAAGACTTATCCGATTTGCAAATATTCTGGTGGATTGGGACCTAAATTGAGAGAGGGGGACAAGCAATCACCTGAGGGCTTTTATACAGTTACACAGGATTCCTTGAACCCAAATAGCCAGTATCACCTGTCCTTCAATATCCACTACCCTAACGCCTATGACCAATCTTATGGCAGAACTGGCTCATATATAATGGTGCACGGCGACTGTAAGTCCGTCGGATGCTATGCGATGACCGATCCGCAAATAGAAGAAATTTATGCAATTGTAGAGTTAGCGCTTCAATATGGTCAGGAGCAAATCCCCGTCCATGTATTTCCGTTTCACATGACCGAAGAAAATCTTTTAATGCAGCTTTCCTCGCCTTGGTATCCCTTCTGGAGAAATCTACAAGAAGGTTATTTGATGTTTGAGGAAACAAAACAACCGCCCATAGTAACTGTTCAGAGCGGAAAATATATGTTTACTCCGGCCTATACACATCCCGCAGATTTCCCGCCAATCTACACCAGCTTCATGCAATAAATCGTTGGCTTACAAAGCTATAGATTCAATTTTATTAATATTTAAGCGGCTTTCATGTTAATTTTGAATTGATATAGCTGGACAAATTTCCCTACCCATGTTGATATAAAATTATAGGGTTTACATAATCAATAACCATTTTATATGTTTGGGTGGGATGGATGAATTACATTTCTCATGAAGATGGCGTACGCGCCAAATCTTTTAAATCGATTGTATACAGCTGGATTTTCTTTCTTGTTGTTACCGTTTTTGGGTGCGTAATTTTTATGGCGGAATCAAACGCCTTCATATTCGAACGCTTTGATATAATGAATGGCAAATTAATGGCGAACCCTGACTCCAATATAGATGCCTCCCTTCCGTTATCCCGGAGTGACGACACTTGCGCCCCCCTTCTTCAGGATGCAAATTACAGTGCTGCTATACCCGCTAAATCTATAAAAAAAGCACAGATTCTGTCAGGTTCCGATATAACAGCCCGGCGCAAGGCCGGGCAGGCAATTGCCCTTGCCTTAATGGCAGGCATGACAATCGCTGTTGAGCCATCAGAGGATATCTCTGGTGATAATAAAGAAAGCAGTGATATTTCTTCGCGTCCGCTACAACTTAACAATACCCTCCATGTTGTAGCTTACCGCCAATGTAAGAGGCAGGCCGCGTTGAAAGAACTCGAGGCCATGCGCTGGTCGCGATAAACAGGGACTATAACCCTTATTGATAAAGCTGCGTCGGTTTAGCCTTTCCCCCTTTAAACCGGCGCAGTTTTTCTTGTTACTGATAAATAATCCTCATAACAACGGAAGAACTTATGCGCCCCAAAATCAGCGCTAAGTAATAAGTGCCCGCGAAAAGAACTATATTTCCAAAAACGCCCATTAACCTTGTTTTCCCGTAGGGAAGATGAGAGGCGCGCACAGAAATCTTTTGGCCAATTATATCTGACAGGCTTCGATTAAGGGATGTCTTGCCAATAAGTTTTATCAGCGTCATATTTAATGTCACTGCCAGCCCAAAAACACATAAATCGCACAAAGTTTCTTTTAATGCTGATGGCGTTGCCCCCAGTATCATGGCTCTTGATGGTGTTAAAAAGTAAAGCATATTAAGAACAAGAGATGCGGACAATCCACCTAACAAACCTTTTATGCGTCCGGCGCGGCTTAGATCATAAAAAACCTTATTAAGGCTGGTTGCCATCCCTTGGATTGTTCCTGGATGTAATCCGTATCTATGGACGGTTGCCATTTTTTTAATGGCACGCGCCATTTTGTTTTTCGATCGCACATAGACCAATTCCCGAATGAATTTAAATTTTGCAGCTTCCCGCACCAGACCTTCGGTTTGCATGGGCGGCGCCTTTGCGGCTTTGTGAAGATTGGTTATACCGCCAGCCCCAAATTGCTCCAAGAAGGGCGGGCAATTCAAGATTTGTTCGTTTTTGGGTGCGTATGCGCACACAAAGTCATGCCCATTTAAGGAAAAAGTCATTTCGCCATACTGCATTTCAAAATTGTAGCCTATTTCTAATTCCTGTTCGTCCAAATTACGGCCTGATGAGGCATTGTCTGTTAAGGGCGAGACACGCAAAATACCAGATGACAACATGGCGGATGTGTTTTCTTCTAGGGATTTTTTAAAAATTTCAGGCATGCTGCTTTCATCACTATTTTCAAGTTCGAAGAATGTTGAGGCAATGAGCTGAATTTTAAAAATTTCACTAGTTTGCCCTGTCGAATTGCATTCGCGGCATGGCATCTTTCCGGCTTGTCTGCAATTTGTACAAGCTACCGAGCCTGAGCCGCGACACCTTGCGCAAGTCGTGTGCCCGCGCCCGGCACATTGAGCGCAAGGCTTATTCCCTTTCTGTGAGTTCACCTGCCCTTGCCCCCGGCACATCGGGCAGGGCTGCTGCCTTCTCCCGCGGCATGCCGGACAATGCATTTGCCCTTGCCCCCGGCAAGTCGGGCACAAGGCACCGCCCTGACCGTTGCACGCATTGCAATTTGAATGAACAATTATATCTGGCTGATTTAATGGAATAGTAATCTTGCGTCCACTCAATCCAAAACCTTTATCAGCACGAGAAATAAGACTCTGCCGGAGCGTTTCCCTCATATGAGGGCTTCTGTCCATAGCAACTGCCTTTATGGCTTTATTGGCTGCTGCCTGATTTGGAACAACCTGACCGTCAGCGCTCTGGCCGGGCTGTGTAATTTGGCTAACATCTGTATCAAGAGTAAATTTGGTATAGGCGCGACCCTTGATATTTTTTTCCTGTGCGGCGACGACGGATAAATTTGTAATGTTAGGCGCGTTTCCCTTAAGCTCGTTTAAAATGACTGCCCGCACAGCACGCGCTGCCTGCGATAACTCTTCTTTCTGCTTATTTCCTGCCACTGATTATTACTTTAAAAATTTAAGCAGGAAATCATGTGTTCTGGCATGGGCAGTTTTTGCGGCAGTTTCATCATAGTGATCACCGCCGACCCGAGTAAAGGCGTGATCCATTCCAGGATAAGAATGGAGGGTAACAAGTGGGTTATTTTCTAAACCGCCCTTAATTTTGGCCTGCGCATCCTTGTCAACAAACTGATCCTCTTCAGCGATATGAAGCATAAGAGGCTTTTTTATACCGTCTTTCTCATTGATAAATTTGTCTATTTCCACCCCATAATATCCGACTGTCGCATCTGAACCTGTACGCGTAGCAGTTAGATAGGCAAGTTTGCCACCCAGGCAAAAACCCATAGCTCCAACCTTTCCACTGCAACGTTCATCTTTTCTAATAGTTTGCAGCGTTGCTGAAATATCCTCAACACCCTTGTCTATATCGAAGGCATTCATAAGCTCAAAAGCTTTATCCCATTCCTCTTCTGTCTGGTCTGTAAGTTCTATACCTGGCTCTAATCTCCAAAAAAGGTCGGGGCATATGGCTATATATCCTTCTGCTGCCAATCTTTTGCAGGTGTTTCTCATTATTTCGTTTACGCCAAAGATTTCCTGTATGACAACGACGGCAGGGGCTTTTTCGGTCTCAGGGAATACGGCATAAGCTTTAAATTCGCCGCCATCTTCGGCCTGTATTGTTAATTCTGGCATTCATTTTCTCCTTAGTTTACCTTGTTAATGGTAAGGCGTTGATATACAAACTTCAACCTTAAACAAGAGAGATGAAAAAGATGAAAATTAAATTTGATATAGAGTGCACACCACAGGAGGCGCGAGCATTTATGGGTTTGCCGGATGTTGCGCCGATGCAAGAAAAGTTTATGGAAGACATTCAGCAAAAACTTGCCCAGAATATAAAAGACATGGACCCAGAAGCGCTGGCAAAGACCTGGGTGCCTATAGCCATGCAAAACTGGACAGATGTGCAAAAAAGCTTTTGGGGCCAGATGCAGGCGACCTCATCACAGCCTGATAAAGAGGGCAAAGACCAGTGACAGATACAATTTACGCTTTGGCAACACCGCCGGGCGTTGGGGGTGTTGCTGTAATAAGGGTATCTGGTGGCAAAGCTTTTGAGGGACTTAGAGAACTTGGCTTGCAAAATGAAATTACCCCCAGACACGCAGTTTTTGTAAGCTTTAAAGATCCTGTTTCACGTGAAACATTAGATAAAGGTTTGGCTCTCCCTTTCCGTAGTCCTGCTAGTTTTACCGGGGAAGATGTTGTCGAGTATCACCTCCATGGCAGCCCTGCAGTAATCAAAAAATTTCTTGAAACGCTTTCTCGATTTAAAGGCCACAGGCTAGCGGAGCCTGGTGAGTTTACAAGACGTGCCTTTGAAAACGGAAAGCTTGATTTAACCGAGGCAGAGGCCGTAGCAGATTTAGTCCACGCTCAAACCGAGCTACAAAGGCAGCAAGCATTGAACCAATTGGAGGGCGGGTTGTCAGTGCTTTATCGCGGGTGGTCGCAAAGGATCAAAAAGGGCTTGGCCTATCTTGAGGCGGCGATCGATTTTGCAGACGAGGATTTACCCGATGGCTTTGATCTGCCTGTGAGGGAAAATTATAAGCAGATCATTTCAGAAATAGACGAGCACCTTTCCGACAATAATAAGGGCGAGCGCCTGAGAGATGGTATCCATGTTGCCATTATAGGCGCACCCAACGCAGGGAAGTCAACTTTGCTGAATGCTTTTGCTAAACGCGAGGTCGCGATTGTGTCGGATATAGAGGGCACTACCCGAGATATACTCGAAGCCCATTTGGATATTTCTGGCTATCCGGTAATTTTGTCTGACACCGCAGGTCTAAGACCATCCATGCTCGGCAAGAGTGATCAGGATAAAATAGAGTCTGAAGGTATTCGGAGAGCTATTGAGCGTGCGCAAAGCGCGGACGTGGTTATATTGCTGTTTGATGGTGATAAAGATATAGCAAAGCAACAGGATACACTTTCCTTAATTGATGAGCGATCAATTCTTGTGCTTAATAAAATTGATAAAGCAAGTGCGAGAACAGAAGGGGGGTATATAAAAATATCCGCAGCCAGCGGGGATGGGCTAAGTAAACTTTCTGATGCTTTGGCGGAGCGCTTGGTGACGCTTTATGGCAACCGCGTTGCCCCAAGCCTGACGAGACAAAGGCATCGCAATGCTTTGCAAACTACGCGTGAGCACTTATTACGGTCTGTCATGGGCGCACAGGCTGACTTAACCGCAGAGGATGCCCGCATGGCTATGCGGGAATTAGGAAGAATTACAGGCCGCATAGATGTGGAAGACTTGTTGGATGTTATTTTTTCAGATTTTTGCATCGGTAAATAAGCCTGCCCTTAATTTTAGTGGTATTTTCTATAAGATTTGGATATAGTCCCGCGCTATGACACAGGCTACGAGTAGATATGATGTGATTGTAGTAGGCGGTGGCCACGCAGGTTGCGAAGCGGCGGCGGCCTCTGCGCGTATGGGCTCAAAGACTGCGTTGGTCACTTTCGAAAAAGATAAAATAGGGGTAATGTCCTGCAATCCGGCAATAGGCGGGCTTGGGAAAGGGCATCTTGTAAGGGAGATAGATGCACTTGATGGTATAATGGGCCGCGCTATTGACAGGGCGGGGATACAATACCGCATCCTAAACGCTTCAAAAGGGGCAGCTGTTCAAGGCCCTAGGGCGCAAGCAGACAGAAAGTTATATAGAGAGGCAATTCAAGATATTCTTTCGCATCAGGATAATCTCGATATCATTGAAGATGGAGCAGAGGATATCCTTCTAGATGAAAAAGGCTCCGTTAGATTTTTAATCACAACAAGCGGCAAGGAAATAGATGCCTCTACTATAATTATTACGACTGGTACATTTTTGAGGGGTGTTATACACCGCGGAACTGATCAAATACCAGCAGGGCGTGTAGGCGAGAAACCCTCTATAGGGCTTGCGGAAACATTAGAGAAATTTAACTTTCCGCTTGGGCGATTAAAGACTGGAACACCGGCAAGATTACATGCTGACACGATAGATTGGAGCAAATGTAAAGAGCAACCAGGCGATGCCGTTCCGGTTCCATTTTCTTTTCTGACAAAAAAAATAGAAGTCCCTCAAATTTCTTGTTACATAACCAATACCACGCCAGAAACACATGAGATTATCAGGGCAAACCTTGATAAGGCACCTCTATATTCGGGCCAAATCAAAGGAACCGGACCCAGATATTGTCCATCAATAGAAGACAAGGTTACAAGATTTGCTGAGAAAGAGTCCCACCAGATATTTTTAGAGCCAGAAGGCCTTGACTGTAATCTTGTGTATCCAAATGGCATTTCCAATGCGCTGCCAATCGATGTACAGGAAAAAGTTCTACGGTCTATACCGGGGCTGGAGAATGTAAAGGTAGAAGAGTGGGCGTACGCAATTGAATATGATTATGTAGACCCACGCGCTCTATGCCGTACCTTGGAAACAAAAAAAATCTCAGGACTTTTTCTGGCTGGGCAAATTAATGGCACGACAGGATATGAAGAGGCGGCAGCGCAGGGTTTGATCGCAGGTCTTAATGCCGCCCTACTATCAAAAGCGCTTAAATTAAATGTTTCACGTGAAACTTCGCCCGTTTTTACCCTTGATCGCTCAGAAGCTTATATCGGCGTATTGGTCGACGATCTTATTTCTCGAGGCGCGCCAGAGCCTTACCGTATGTTTACGAGTCGCGCTGAGTACCGTTTAACTTTGCGTGCCGATAATGCCGACCAGCGTCTAACAGATCGTGGTATTGAATTAGGATGTGTTGGATTGGAAAGGCAAAAGGAGTGGGCCAAGAAAAAAATAGACCTGGATAACGCAAAATCGACCGCAATGTCGCTTAAGGCGACACCTAATGTTTTAAAAGAGCATGGTTTGTCCGTTAATATGGATGGTCAGCACCGCTCTGTTTTTGACCTCCTGCGTTACCCAAATATTGGGTGGGACAATTTGCTGGCTATTTGGCCAGATCTGGCTGATATATCTGCCGAAATTCGTAAACAAATTGAGATAGATGCGCTGTATTCTGGATATATGGATCGCCAAGAGGCTGATATTAAGGCTTTTAAAAAAGACGAGGCTTTAAAAATACCCAAGGATTTTGACTACGAAGGCGTCGGAAGTTTGTCAAATGAGGTTATACAAAAACTTAAGGATGTCCGGCCAGACACGCTTGGCGCAGCATCCCGCATTCCCGGAGTAACGCCTGCCGCCGTTATTTCTCTCCTTAGAAGTGTTAAAACCATTCCTAACCGTAAGAATGATGCAGCCTAAGGCTTTAGAATCTAAGCTGAGTATATACGAGGGGCTGCTGAGAAAATGGCAGCCCAAAATTAATCTTGTGTCTTCACAATCTCTTAGTGAGTTAAGGCTCAGGCATTTTGAGGACAGTTTGCAATTAGCTGCCTTGATTGAGCCAAATTTGAGCGTTTATGATCTGGGGTCAGGCGGAGGATTTCCCGGGTTAGTTCTGGCAATGGCGAGGCCGGATCTCGCCATATCTCTGATAGAGAGCGATCAGAGAAAATGCGCTTTTCTTAAAACTGTTTCACGTGAAACATCAACGCCAGTTAACGTTTTTAGCGAGCGAATTGAGGATGTGGCAAGAGAGGCACCTGATGTTATAACGGCGCGTGCCCTCGCCCCTGTCAAAAGTCTTCTTTTCCTTACCGCAAAGTGGACGGAGAAATCTGATACAACTTGTTACTTTCTTAAGGGTCAAAATTTCGAGGAGGAAATAGGGCACGCATTAGAAGCCTTTGAATTTCAGCATAAAATATTCAAAAGTGTGACTAATCCAAATGCCGCTATTTTGCAAATTAACAAAATTTGCGCGAAAATGCAGAATGTGAACAATAAGTAAGTTCTCTGGTTTTTGCTTTGCGTTTTTAGCAGGAAACCGTATAAATAGCATATCAAATACATTTCTAAGGAGAGCTTCATGGCGCAAAAGGCCTCGACACGCAATCGCTTACCACGTTTTTTGGCTATAGCTAATCAAAAAGGCGGCGTTGGAAAAACTACAACAGCTGTAAATCTCGCAACTGCCCTTTGCGCAACTGGAAAAAGAGTCTTGCTTGTTGATCTTGACCCACAAGGCAACGCGTCGACGGGGCTCGGTGTGAGGCGCTCAGCCATAAGAAGCAGCGCATATGATCTTCTTTTTGAAGATATGCCTCCTGAGGATATAGCTAAACAAACGAAGGTTCCCGGGTTAAAGGTTATCCCTTCTTCCATGCACTTGTCGGGTGCCGAAATCGAGCTTGTAAATTCTCCGCGTCGCGAATACAAGCTTCGCGACCGCTTGCGCCGTGCAATGCCCTATGATTACGTTATATTGGATTGCCCCCCTTCGCTCAGCCTCCTAACTTTAAATGCTTTTGTCACGGTCGACTCTGTAGTGGTACCCTTGCAATGTGAATTTTTTGCTTTGGAAGGTTTAACGCAGCTTACTAAAACTATTGAGCGTGTTAAGCAGCATTTTAATCCAGAGCTGTCCCTTCAGGGTGTTGTGCTTACAATGTACGACAAGCGTAACAATCTCTCCCACATGGTAGAAGATGATGTGCGCGAGCATTTCGGAGATAAGGTCTACAAAACGGTAATACCAAGAAACGTCAGGTTGTCTGAGGCGCCTTCTTATGGCTTGCCTGCGATAGTTTATGATATGCATTGTCCTGGCG
>NZVS01000029.1 GCA_002701555.1 Alphaproteobacteria bacterium
GGTGGCGGGCTGGCAGGCTCTGAAGCTGCATGGCAAGCTGCAAACATGGGCGTAAATGTTATATTGCACGAAATGCGTCCTCACGTAAAAACCAACGCTCATCAGACGGAAGGTTTAGCGGAGCTTGTATGTTCAAACTCCTTCCGTTCAGATGACAAAGATTATAACGCTGTCGGCCTTTTGCACGAGGAAATGCGCATGTGCAATTCCCTGATTATGGAGCAAGGTGACAAAGCAGCAGTGCCTGCGGGTGGAGCCCTTGCCGTTGATAGGGATCTATTTAGCCAAGCCGTAACTGAAAAGCTGAGTTCACACCCCAACATTGAAATAGAGAGAGGGGAAGTCTCGGAACTGCCCCCTGAAGACTGGGAATCAGTAATCATTGCAACAGGGCCCCTCACCTCAGAGAATCTGGCAAAGGACATACAGAAATTAACCGGGGAAGATTCTCTGGCTTTCTTTGATGCGATAGCGCCGATAATACATACCGAATCCATTGATATGGATACGTGCTGGTATCAATCACGCTATGATAAGGCAGGTCCTTCCGGTACAGGATCGGATTACATTAATTGTCCTATGGATAAAGAACAGTATCTGTCTTTCATAGAAGAGTTGATTTCAGCACCTAAAACGGAATTTAAAGATTGGGAAAAAGACACTCCCTATTTTGAAGGTTGCATGCCTATTGAAGTCATGGCAGAACGCGGGCCCGAAACGTTGCGATATGGTCCGATGAAACCAGTAGGATTGACAAATCCGCACCGCCCCGAAAAACCTTACGCTGTTGTTCAGCTACGTCAGGATAATGCTCTTGGTTCGCTCTATAACATGGTGGGTTTTCAAACAAAGATGAAGTATGGTGAACAAACGCGCGTCTTCCGTATGATCCCAGGTCTTGAAAATGCAGAATTTGCTAGGCTTGGTGGTTTACATAGAAACACGTTTATAAATTCGCCAAAACTTTTAGACAAACATTTACGTCTTAAGGCGCAGCCAAGGTTAAGGTGTGCCGGTCAGATCACAGGTTGCGAAGGATATGTTGAAAGTGCAGCTATAGGATTGATGGCGGGACGCATGGCTGCCTGTGAATTACTAGGAAACACTTTTCCACAATTACCAGAAACAACTGCATTTGGTGCGTTACTTAACCACATTACAGGTGGAGGTAATGCGGATACGTTCCAGCCGATGAACGTCAATTTTGGACTATTCCCTGAAATAGACCTTCGTAATGAAAAAGGTAAGCGCATAAAAGGCAGAGAGCGTAAAAAAGCAGTTGCAGAACGTGCGCGCAAAGATCTTTCTGAATGGCTTATTGAAGCTGATCTTAAAAACGCTGCATAAAATTATAAAACACTGTACGTTATCATTTTCTAATGTGGATAACTCTGTGCACTAATTAAAAAAGTCGTAATGGCAACGTTGCAGGTCGTCTCTCGAATTTTATCGAGAAAGGGTTATAATCGGCTTTTCGTATCGTTTTCAGATATGCCTTTACCAGTTTTGCCTGAGCCTTTAGAGGCTGGTCTAATTTTTCAGTAAGGGCAAGCTCCAGATTTCTCTCCGCTTCTGCAGAAACTGTTTTTATCAATTTCGGGAGGCCATCCTGCTCCATACCTTGGAAAAGTTTTTTCATATCGATTTCATGATCATATATTAAATCTGCGGGAAGCATTGCTCTTCCTTCTCTTGCATAGGCTAAAATCGCACGCATTTGTCCTGTTAATCCATATGCAATTCCAAGGTGCTTGGCCGCGCCGAGGTTTTCGTCAATACCACATATTTTCATAGCCAGTAAAATGAGCGGAGAATTTGTAAACTCACAATAATTAACAAGACCTTCAAGGCTGTCCGGCGCAACATCCTCCAAATCAAACTCACGTGCATATATCAAAGTTTCAAAAGGATCTTTAGGGAGCTTGTATTTAAATATAGCTTCAGCAAGCGGCTTCAAAACCTGGTGAGATTTAGGCTCTCCACCACTAAATACCGGATCAAGTGCCTCTCTCCACCATTGTAACCTAATAAGCCCCAATTGGGTTTCAGTAACAATTTCACGCGTTTTTGCAATTTCGTAATTGAAAGCATAAAGAGACCAAAGTGCAGGTTGTTTTTCTTTGCTGGCAAAAAGACTGATTAGATAGCGATCATAGTCATAATTCTTTACTAGCGACCTGCAGTACTCATAATTTTTTTTGCCATCTAGATTAGACATTTATACTCTTTACTCTAATTAAGTTCGTGACGAGTTTATCAAATTTAAGCAGAAAATACTGCAAACAAAGGAGAAAAATATTATGGCACTTACCTTACCCGAACTCCCATATGATTACGATGCTCTGGGTGAATATATGTCAGCGGAAACACTGGAATATCACCATGACAAGCATCACAAAGCCTATATAGACAAAGGGAATGAAAAATCAAAAAAGGAATTAAATAATGACAATTTCATTCCTGCTATGCTTGACGCGTTTAAAAATGACCAGGGCCTTTTTAATCAGTTAGGTCAGCATTATAATCATTTACATTTTTGGCAATGGATGTCCCCTAATGGTGGTGGTAAAAAACTGCCAGGAGAGCTTGAAAAACAGATAGAGTCCGATCTGGGTGGCTTTGACGGCTTCCGTAAGAAGTTTATAGAAAGCGGAACAGGTCAGTTTGGTTCTGGATGGGTCTGGCTCGCTATGGATAAAAACGGCAAATTTGAAGTCACAAGCACGAAAGACGGTGAAAACCCAATCTGTTACGGAAAAACACCATTATTGGGGTGCGACGTTTGGGAGCATTCTTATTACATTGATTATAGAAATGCCCGTCAAAAATACTTGGAAGCTTTCGTTGATCACCTGATTAACTGGGAGCATGTGGCCGAGCTTTACAGTGAAGGGCAATTAAAAGAAGTTGCTTAACTTTAAAATATAATTTTTTTAAATTTTGTATAAGGCCGCGGCAACCCTGCGGCCTTCTGCCATTAAGACATTATAAGTTCGACATGCAGCGCCTGTGTCCATTGATTCTAAATGGATGCCCTGCTCTTTCATAACTTTACGAAAAGAAGCTGGAGGAAAAGACATATTTTTTCCTGTTCCAAGTAAAATTACATCCAGATCGCGCAATCCCGGAATTTCCAAATCATTTGGTTTTATTTCTGCGAGAGGTGGCGGTGACCATTTTGTTACTCTTGTCGGAAATACTATGACAGAGCTGTCATAGATTTTCCCTGAAATTTTAAAACCTGCCTCGGAATAGGTTTGAATGATTTGCTTATCCGATGATATGAGCGGTGTTACATCCATAATAAATGCTATGCACTTATCGTATCACTATCGTCTGTATCTTCATCTTTATAAGTTGATCGAACGTTGAAAAACATTAAAAGAGGAGCCGCGACGTAAACTGATGAGAAAGTACCTATTACAATTCCGAAAATCAGGGCTTCGGTAAACCCGCGAATAACTTCCCCTCCAAAAACATATAGCATGACCAATACTAAAACAGTTGTAAGGGACGTCATTACCGAACGAGATAACATTTGGTTGACCGACAAATTAAGCAAATCCGGTAAAGGCATTTTTTTGAATTTACGAAGGTTTTCGCGTACGCGGTCAAAAACAACCACCGTATCATTTATAGAATAACCTGCTACCAAAAGAACAGCTGCCAACGTAGCCAAATCAAACGACTCGCCTGTCAGAGCGAAAAAACCTAATACAGCAATCGCGTCATGGAAAAGCGCCATAACTGCGGCAACACCGAATTGCCATTCAAAGCGTACCCAGATATAGGTGAGTATGCCCAGCATAGAGAGTAGAAATGCAAGAAGTCCTGCCTTTTTAAGCTCTTCACCTACTTGCGGGCCCACATATTCCACGCGTCTGTAATCAACTGGCTCTTCAAAAGAAGAATCCAACGTACCCCTAACTTCTTCAATCGCGGCCTTTTGCGCATCTTCATCGCCCTCTTGCTGACCTACGCGGATAAGTAAATCATTCGGGCTACCGAACTCCTGAATAGAGATACTTCCAAGCCCTAGATTATTTAATTTATTGCGAATGTCGGGAAGGTCCGGTGTCTGCTCAGACTGAATTTCAATAAGAGTTCCACCAGTGAAATCCACTCCCAAGTTGAGGCCTTTTGTAAATAAAAGAGCCAAAGAGCCCAGAACAATTATTGCCGAGAGCCCTAGAGCAATTTTTCTAAGTTTGATAAAATCAAATCGAGTATTTGCAGGAACGAGTTTTAAAAGTTTCATAGCAATATCTTTTCCTAGACTGTCAGTGTCTTTGGTTTTTTCTGTTTAACCCATATAGAGACCATCAATCTGGTTAACCAAATAGCAGAAAACAGTGATGTTATAATCCCAATAGTAAGTGTAACTGCGAAGCCGCGAACAGGTCCGCTACCAAATGAATATAGGAAAATCGCGGCAATTAAGGTCGTCATATTTGCATCCACAATTGTTGACATCGCATTACTGTAGCCTTTATCGATTGCCGATATAACACTATGTCCTGCGTCAAGTTCTTCGCGAATACGTTCGAAAATCAACACATTTGCATCAACCGCCATACCGATTGTCAGGATAATTCCACCAATTCCGGGAAGTGTGAGTGTCGCTTGAAGCCATGAAAGTATAGCAAAGATTAGCACCATGTTTATAGCAAGTGCCAATGCTGCAAAAACTCCAAACAGTCCGTAACTTACAATCATAAATATAAGTACTGCGCCTAATCCCAAAGCACCTGCAATTTGACCAGCATCAACAGAATCTTGTCCTAATGTTGGCCCAACTGTCCGCTCTTCCACAATTTTTAGCGGAGCAGGCAATGCCCCTGCACGTAAAAGGAGTGATAAATCCGTTGTTTCCTGAATAGTAAAGTTTCCGGAAATTTGTGCAGCCCCGCCGCAAATTTCCTCATTTATTCGTGGCGCAGAAATAATTTCCTTATCAAGAACAATCGCAAAAGGTTCACCCTGATGCTTTCGTGTCACATCACAAAAACGTTTGGCCCCCACCCCATTTAACCGGAAATTCACTATAGGAGATCCCTGCATGAAAGCAGGTGATGCATTAACAAGCATATCACCGGTAAGAATGGATTGACGTTTAACGGCAACATCCATCCCCTGTTCATCACGAGAAGGGTAACTGACCGTATCAAGACCCCCATCACGGTCTACAAGATGAAAACTTAGCTTGGCTGTCTGGCCTAGCAATTCTTTCACCCGGTCAGGGTTGTCAAGTCCGGGGAGTTGCACAACTATACGGCTATCTCCCTGACGCTGAATTAATGGTTCGTTTGTGCCCGTCTCATCTATACGGCGACGAACGATTTCTATGGATTGTGATAAAGTTTGATCTCGCGTATCGCGCAAAGCCTGATCGGTAAATTCAGCCTGTATTACTGTTTCACTTTCTTCCGATATATCCATTCTGTCATCCAACTTGCGCAATATGGATTTTGCTTGTTGCATATCTGATGGGTCACGTAATGTAATTTGATAACCATTCTCCGATGCTGTGTTGCGTGTGTAGTTGATCCTACTAGAACGCAGTTCGCGCTTGGCCTGTAATAAAAGGTCATCTTTTTGTTCTTTAATGACCTGATCAATTTCTACATTTAAAAGAAGGTGCGAACCACCCTGTAGATCAAGTCCAAGATTTATTGCTTCGTTTGGCAAAAAATCTGGCAGAGCTTCTCTTGTCTCAGGAGAAACAAAGTTTGGAAACGCAAATAATACACCCAAAACACATATGAGGGATATAAGCGCGATTTTCCAGCGGGAAAAATGTATCATAAGAAAGCCACAGGGTTTTTAATTAAATTTACTTCTTGGTTGTCTTCTTAGGCGCTGCTTTCTTCGCAGCCGTCTTTTTAGCAGGTGTTTTCTTGCTCTTTGTTTTTGCAGAAACCTTCTTTTCTGTTTCGTCCATCTCACTGGCTGTTTTCTTGGCAAGTTCTGCATCCTGTTTTTCAGCAGGCAACGCTTCATCATATGTGGACATGATAGATGATCTTAGAACAAGCAGTTTAACATCCCCTACTTTGAGAAGAAGTTCTGTGTCAGACATAATTTTGTCTATTGTTCCAACAAGTCCGCCCTGTGTAACAACCTTTGATCCTTTGCCAAGATGGCTAAGCATTTCTTGATGCGAGCGCATACGTTTTTGTTGCGGGCGTATCATCAACATATAAAAAAGGATTACAAGTATACCTATAAGGAGCATGTTCAAAAGAAAGGCTTCTCCTGCACTGGCCTCACCTGCGCCTGCTGCATTTTCCATGGTTTGTGCTAAAGCTTGCGATATAAACATCTTTTACTCTCTTACTCTTTATATATAAAATTGGTTAGTAATAATTCTGTGGCAGATAATAATCTTCTCTCGCCTAAAAACAAGAGGAGTCTGTAATAACTACCCACAAGCAATTATTCAAGATAGCTTTCAGGATTTAGAGTCTGGCTACCTTTGCGAAGCTCAAAATGAAGCTGGGGTGTTGAAACATTCCCTGTAGATCCAACTGTACCAATGGTTTGCCCTCTGGTTACTGCAGCACCTTTTTCTGTGAGGATACTATCCATATGTGCATAAGCAGTGACCCAGCCTTCATCATGTCTAACAAGAACAAGATTTCCATAGCTTTGAATTTTATCTCCTGTATATAAAACGACTCCGTTTTCTGAAACTCGGACCGGTGATCCTTTGACAGCGCGGATATTTATACCATCATTTTGAAGAGTATCTTTTTTAGGGCCGTAACTGGAAATAACATCGCCATGCACTGGACGCATAAACTTTGTTCCTGAGCGAGCCGGAGGTCGGTCTAACGGAAGCTTTCTTAGAGGCTCAGCTATCTCTACAGGTTGCGGCAACTCATTTTGAGGCTCTTCTAAACGTGTGGGCAAGGACTGCCAGACTACAGCTGGCCTGGATGGTAGCGCAGTACCTTGATCTACAGCAGGAATAGTTGCGGGAGCAGATTGTTTTTTAACAGTTGTAAAGCCTAGTCTGCTAAGGTTTCTTGAAGGAATTTGAAGATTCTGACCTGTTTTAATCACATACGGTGGCCTTAAATTGTTTAATCTGGCCAAATCCGTAACATTCGTATCAAAAACTTGTGCAATGGTTCTTAAATCATCACCTTCCCGGATTTTATAGTTGGCAGGTGGCGGAAGCAAAATTCTTTGACCATATGACAGTCTGTAAGGAGGACGAAAATTGTTTAGCTCAATAATATCTTGCATCGGCAGGTTATAGCGCTGGGAAATCTTATAAATAGTATCTCCATTTTCAGCGTAATGAACACCAGTTGACCCCGCTCCTGCTGTCTTACCATACATAAAAACACGAACATCCTGAGGTGAGCTCTGAGTGCAACTGCAAAGCACAATAGCCGCTATAATAAAAAAGAAATAACGCATAAATCTAAAAACAATCAGGACTGGACTTCCCTGAGCTGTCCTTCTGTGTATGTGTTTCTGGTTACAACATTGGGTAATAAAGGTACAAAACGTACATCGCAAAGATCCTTGATTGCAAAGGTATCATCGCTTTCTTTTCTATAGCGCCTTAAAACTTGCTCGCCTGTATTTAATTGCACAGGCGTTACCAAAATCCCACCATCGCCTAATTGATTAAGAAGTTCCTGAGGGGGAGAGTGCGTTGCGGCAGCAGTTAGCATAATACGGTTAAACGGAGCTTGTTCAGGCCAGCCCTTCATACCGTCTGCTGCTATCGCCGTAATATTTCTTACTTTTAATTCTTCAAAACGACGTTCTGCCATTTCAAGCAAAGGTCTATGCCTTTCAATTGTATAAACGCGACGGCATAGATGGGATAAAACAGTCGCCTGATATCCTGACCCTGTACCTATTTCCAAAACTTTATCGCGTTCGTTTATATCAAGTGCTTGCGTCATAAGCGCCACTACAAAAGGCTGGCTAATAGTTTGCTCCAAGCCAATGGGTAAAGCCTTATTCTCATAAGCCTGATGACGAATAGCGGCAGGAACAAAAGCCTCGCGCGGCGTTCTTTCAATTGCACTTAAAACCTCGGTATTGTAAATACCCAGGCTTCTGAGCTGCATAATCAGCCGGATTTTACGTGTATCAAGTTCGTTCAAAACTAAACCGTTTTGTTTGAATTTATTTAACAGTGAAACGAATCGCTCTTGGGAAAAAGCGAGAAGACCTATTTATTCTCGCCTAAAGGCAAGATTTTATCAAGCCCGCCCATATAAGGTTTTAATACATCAGGCACAAAAACCCCCTTATCTGAAGGGTCGTAATAGTTTTCCATGACGGCTACCAAGGCACGTCCTACGGCCAAACCTGAGCCGTTAAGTGTATGCACAAACTGCGTTTCCTTTGCACCCTGCTCTTTAAACCTTGCTTTCATGCGCCTTGCTTGAAAATCGCCACAGTTGGAACAGCTGGAGATTTCACGATAAGCATTTTGAGCTGGCAACCAAACCTCCAAATCGTAAGTTTTCATCGCGCCAAAACCTGTATCACCGGCGCAAAGCACCATCGTTCTGAAAGGTAATTCAAGTTTGTTTAGAATATTTTCAGCACATCCTGTCATGCGTTCATGCTCGGACACACTGTCTTCAGGCTTGGTAACGGATACCATCTCGACTTTATAAAACTGGTGCTGGCGTATCATTCCGCGCGTATCGCGCCCAGCCGATCCTGCTTCTGAGCGAAAGCACGGTGTATATGCTGTAAAACGCTTGGGGAGGTCATCAGGCGACAGAATCATGTTAGCCACGATATTGGTTAAAGAAACTTCTGCTGTCGGAATAAGCCAGTGATCAGTTGTTGTTTTGAATAGATCTTCTGAAAATTTGGGTAGCTGGCCAGTGCCGTAAAGAGCGTTATCGCGCACCAAAAGCGGTGGGGAAACTTCAGTATATCCATGCTCCTGCGTCTGTACGTCTAACATGAATTGGGCAAGGGCACGTTCCATTCTGGCTAAACCGTTGCTTAAAAATACAAAGCGAGAGCCAGACACTTTTGCTGCCACCTCTGCGTCGAACATTCCCAGCTCCTCACCTATTGACTGGTGGTCCGGCCAGTCAGAGTTTGGTGCTTTGGGAGACCCTGACTTGCGTAGCTCTCTATTTTCGCTCTCATCTGCGCCATCAGGCACATCATTACTCAAAAGGTTGGGCAACCTTGCCAGCAAATGATCCAGATCCTCACTCAGTTGTGCTTCTTTTTCCTCAAGCTCAGATACAGCTTGCTTAATGCCGGCAACCTCATCCATAAGGGCCTGCGCATCGCCGCCTTTGGATTTAATCAGGCCTATTTCCTTTGATTTCTCATTACGTTGTTGCAACAGCGATTGCAATTCTGTTTGCGCCTCACGCTTTTTTTCATCGAGATCGAGTATTTCAGATGTTTGTGGTTCAACTCCACGACGTGACCAATTTGCGTCGTATTCTTTTGGGTTTTCTCTGATCGCTTTTATATCGTGCATAATTTTATCTTTACCTGATTGCTTCTATCGTGTGAAATAGCTCTTTATGACTTATCCTTCATCCTCATTATCCCTAAAAGGTGTTTATACGCTTTGCAAGCCGGAAGATGATGGCAATATTGCCATTATATGTGATTCCCCGCATAGCGGAACCTTTTTTCCTAAAGATTTCCATTATAACTGCAAAAAGAAAGACCTTTTAAGGTTTTCTGATTTATATGTAGACGAGCTTATGTCTGAGCTACCTTCCCTAGGCGTTACAACACTATCCGCCTTGTTTCCGCGCACTTATGTAGATGTTAACAGGCGACGCAACGATATTGATAAAACATTTTTTGAGACCTCTTGGGACGAAGAAGTAAGTCGCAAGGGGCGTGCAAAATCAGGACATGGAGTCATTTTTCAAAAAGCCTATGACGGCATAAATATTTACGACCATAAACTTACCGCATCACATGTAAAACATAGA
>NZVS01000030.1 GCA_002701555.1 Alphaproteobacteria bacterium
AGACCCTGTATCATGAGGGTGGCCATGTCCTGCATGGGCTTTTGGGTGCAAATACAAAATACAAATCCATGGCCGGCACAGCAGGAACACCAGATTTTACTGAGCTCCAGTCACAAGTGCAAGAAAACTGGATCGGGCAGCCGGCAACTGCAAAGCTGTTGATGAAACATTACCAGACAGGCGAGGCGCCATCCGATGAGCTGATGGAGCGCTGGGTCGCATCGCGTAACTTCCTGGCGTCCAGTGATTTGCTAATGGCCACGCAAAATGCCTGGATGGACATGATGATCCACCAGAAAACGCCGGAAGAGCTTACATCTTTGGAAGAATTATTTGAAGAATCCAAGCAGGTTAATCCATATGCGGCGCATGTGCGTGCCTACCCGCTAAACTGGTTTTCACATCCATTTAGTTCCCCTTTATCGCAATATGCAGCCGGGTATTACGGTTATACCTGGTCGCAGGCGCTTGATTCTGATGCGTTTAAGCCATTTGAAAATGACCCTTATAACCCTGAAATGGCGGCCAAATTAAAAAAGCTTTACCAGCAAGGCTCATCTCTTCCTTATGATGAAATCTACCGTGAGTATCGCGGAAAGGATATGGAGCTTGGTGCGATGTTTGAGCGGGTCGGCATTCCCGATAAAGACATTGATCTGGAAGAAATCGGCATGGCTAGTGACGCAGAATTTGAAGATAAGAAATTGGCGCCCGGTTTAGGCTAACATCAACACTTAGCAAATATCAGGCGCATCACCGCAAGGTTTGTTTTCAAATTCCAGTGTGGAATGGGAAATCCCGTATGTGTCATGGAGAAGCCGCTTTAATGCGATTTTGATGCTATCCATTTGGGAAATATCTTGTAAGACAACATGCGCTTCCAAAGCGATTTTGTTCTCATCGACCTGCCAGATATGGACATGGTGCACATTTTCCACACCTTGGATTTTTTCCATTTCGCCAATAACATCTTTTCGATCAAGATGCGCGGGTGAGCCCTCCATGAGAAGGTGGATAACGTCCCTCATCTGGTCCAGCCCGTGCCATAATATATAAGCCGCTATAACTAGGGTAATGACCGTATCCGTCCAGACCCAGCCATAAAGGAGAATAAGCGTCCCACTGATAATTACGCCGACGGATGCCAAAGCATCAGTCAGATTATGAATGAAAGCGGCCTTCATATTCATGCTGGTTTTGGAGTGCCTGTAGGTCAAAAAAGCGGTGTATATATCGACAATAAGGGCAATTCCTGCAACGCCGATGACGGCCCATCCGACAATGGGTTCGGGTGCATAAAAACGCTTAATGGCCTCATAAACCAGAAATAGTCCCAGTATTACAAGTGTTGTCAGATTTATCAGGGCCCCAATGGTTTCGGCGCGCTTATACCCGAAGCTTTTTGCTTCATCAGCAGGTTTTTTGCCTATTTTTAAGGCAATAAGTGCAATCCACAAAGCAGCTGCGTCTGAGAAATTATGGAGCGCGTCAGCGATAAGTGCGAGAGAGCCTGAAAGAAATCCCCCGATAAGCTGGGCAAGTGTCAAAACCATATTGGCAATGATGGCGCGAATGAGGCTTTTTTCACTGCCTGTATCGATGTCGCCATGATGGTGATGATGTGCGCAACCAGCCATATCAGATTTTATAGTAGGATTTGAACCAATCGATAAAACGTGGCACTCCCACCGAAATCGGTGTAGTAGGTTCGTATCCTGTCAGCTCTGTGGTCTCTGTGACATCGGCGTAAGTTTCCTTCACATCACCAGGTTGCATTGGCAGGAATTCAATATCTGCCTTTTTACCCATTTCTTTTTCAATAATATGGATAAAATCCATTAGTTTTTCCGATTTTGTATTTCCAATATTTAAAACGCGTTGCGGTGGTGTCTTTTCATTAACGCGTTGCGGTGGGTTGTCAAGACAGCCAATTACGCCTGTGACGATATCATCAATATAGGTAAAATCCCGCTTCATATCGCCGTTGTTAAAAACAGGGAGTTTTTTACCCTCTGCAATTGCCTTGGCAAATATGAAAAGAGCCATGTCCGGGCGTCCCCAAGGACCATAAACAGTAAAAAAGCGTAATCCTGTTTGCGCGATGTTATAAAGATGCGCGTATGAGTAGCTCATGAGTTCGCATGAGCGCTTAGTCGCTGCATAAAGGGATGACGGTTTACACACCTCATCCTTAACAGAAAACGGCATTTTTTCATTGCCCCCATATACTGATGAGGACGACGCATAAACTAAATGTTCAAAATTTTCTGTATGGCGGCACATCTCCATAATAGTCAGATGGCCCATACAATTGCTGTTGATATAACTGTAAGGATCTTCAAGTGAATAGCGCACACCTGCCTGCGCAGCCAAATGTATTACCCGCCTGAAAGGCCCTTTTTCTGACCAGATTTTTGTCAGGCCCTCACGGTCGGAAATGTCACCTTTCACAAAGGAAAAATTCTCAAAATTGTCAAGCTCCTGCAGACGGTCCTTCTTTAATTGAACATCATAATAATCGTTGAGGTTATCAAGCCCAACCACGTGTTCGCCACGTTGAAGAAGGCGTATTGCTGTATTAAAGCCGATAAATCCTGCGGCACCTGTTACGAGAATGGGATTGTCTTTTGTCATTTCTTTTTCTTATAATGTTTTGTAATGAAAATTACCGTCCAAATTTTGCTTACGCCATATACCTTTAAGGTCATACAAAACACCTTCGTCCTTTATTAAGGCGGCAATCTGATTTGCGTTCAGATCTTTATAAATTTTGTGTCCCACCGTTAGTGCAATACAGTCGTAATTCTCACTTGATGGAAGCTTTGCAAGGATTTCAATGCCATATTCGTGCTTTACCTCATCCGGTATCGCGTGGGGATCGTGGATATCCACGGAAATGCCCTTTGCTTTTAAAGCATTACAAATATCAATTACTTTGGTATTACGAATATCATTTATGTTTTCTTTGAAGGTAAAGCCCAAAAGTAGAATACGCGGATTTTCAACGCCTTCTACTGATGAAGCCAAAGCATCTGCAACGAATTGTCCCATGGAGTCATTTATCTGACGGCCTGAAAGAATAACTTTTGGTTCATGTCCAATCTCTGTAGCGCAGTGAGCCAGATAATAAGGGTCGACACCTATACAGTGACCGCCGACAAGCCCGGGTGTGAAGGGAAGAAAATTCCACTTTGTTTGTGCTGCTTCAATAACATCATAAGAAGACAGGCCAAGCTTATTTAATATCATTGTCACTTCATTTATAAATGCAACATTGATGTCGCGCTGTGCGTTCTCAATAGCCTTAGATGCTTCGGCTGTGCGGATATCGCGAGCCTTAAAAATGTTATTATTGTTCACAAGCCCGTAAATCTCAGCCAGCAAATCAGTCACCTCATCAGTTTGGCCTGAGACAACTTTCGTAATGTGTTCTAGTGTGTGTTCGGCATCACCCGGATTTATACGTTCAGGAGAATAGCCAAGGAAGAAATCTTTTCCGCATTTAAGGCCGCTTTCTTTTTCAAGCAATGTACCGCAAATATCTTCGGTAACACCTGGATAGACCGTACTTTCATAAACGACGATATCGCCTTTTTTAAGTTGGGCAGCCAGCATTTTTGTGGCGGCGCGTACAGGCCCCAAATCAGGATCGTTATTTTCATCCAGAGGTGTAGGAACGGTTACAATCAGGACGTTACAATCCTTCAAATCGGAAGTATCAAAGGAAAAGCGGCACGTTGTTCCGCGCAAATCAGATTGGCGGATTTCACGGTTTCTGTCCCAGCCTTCGCGTAGTTCGTTGACCCGCGCTTCGCTTATATCAAAACCAACAGTTGGCATATATTTTGATAAACGTACGGCAAGAGGCATGCCGACGTAGCCAAGACCGATAACGCCAATGCGGCAATCTTTAATGTTCATTCTTTATATGCCTTCCTTTTCGAGTTGAATATAGGCATTCACTTTTTGCGTTAAAGCGTTCGTTTGGTCAAGTATATTCTGGTCAGTAAGGCGTCCTTTGTTGTCCGCCATCCATTCTAAGATTCTGGTATTCATGTCCTCGTGATAGTGCTGGAGGTCTTTATACATGTCCAGATTTCGGGTTTCTGGGAATACGGTATCAAAGGCAAAAAGCTTTGCGTTCTTTTGGTTTTGCAGAATTCCAACCAAGTGTAGACGCATTTCCATCAGGCGATTAAATTCTTCCTGAGAAATATTTGCATAGTAATGAGTGGAATAGGGCGGAATAAATAATAAAAACTCGATATTTGAATGAACCATAAGGGTTTTAACCAGCACATCGTCAATATTTGGAAAATTTATGCAGTCACAGGATGTAAAATTCTTTTCAGTAAAGCCAGGATTTTGCTTTTTTAAAATGTCGCCTTTTCCAAAAGACGTTTTGTACTCATCAAACCATGACCGCGCTCGCTCGTAAGGCTTGCCTGAAGTTGTCAGTTCAGAAAATTTTCCAAGCATGTCAAAGCTGAGGATTGGAGAGATATCATTTAGGGGCGCGTCATCATATAATGTATCGGGGAAAAATTTTTTATTTTCATCGCGGTCGGATGACAGCATTTGTTCGGCATAAGAGGTATGAATACCAATTATGATACGTTTTACACTATCAGATACCGAAACCGCGCGTTCTATAAGCTTTGCCTGCTCATGGGGAAGAGAGCCAGCCATTGTCAGTTGAAGTGTACCTTTCCCGCCAAAGGCATCAGTTGCGGCCTGTGGCAGGAAATTTTGTGAATGTGAGGTACCTAAAATGAGGGTATCACAGCATTGCTCGTTTTTGAGCAAACGGTTGATATATCCCGCATTCTGGTAGCGCCCATCGGGGAGATACCTGTCTTCATAAAAAAAGGATTTATGAAGTATCTGATAGGGATCAAGGACAATTAGCAAAGCGCCAAGTAATACCCCCATCCCAAAAGTAGAGATAATAAAGATTTGTAAATATGATTTTGAGATTTTGTTCATAATATCTAAAATTGAAAATACAAAAATTCACTAACTCGCTGCATCGAAAAAAGGGCAATAACAAATGCCAGTCCGGCAACTCCGGCATAGAGTTTAAATCTTTTTGAGTTCTGGGCTATACCGTAGCCGCCCATGCCTTCGCGTCCGTAATAAAGCTGCATAGAATTGGGTAGTAGGATACAAATCAGGTATCCTGCAAAAAGCCAGGGCAGGCTCCAGGCAGAATTATTCAGCCATAAATCGCCGTCACTCGCGAGCCTGATCCAACCAGTGCCATTATGTGACAAAACAGAATCAAAAATCTGGCGAGGTACAACAACCCCATTAAAGCCAAACATCGCTTTAAGCATATTCAATGCTATGTCAAAGTTTTCCGCGCGAAAGAAAACCCAGCCTACAACAACTGCCATCAAGGTTAATATATGTGCAAAGGCAGTAAATGAGGCACCGCCTTTTATAAAAGTTAGGTATTTTACTCTCACTAAGGAGAAAATATGGTTGATAATCAGATAAATACCGTGTAGCACGCCCCAGAAAATAAATGTCCATCCGGCACCATGCCATAGCCCCGCCAAAAACATTGTCATCATTAAATTAGCAGTTTGCTGTGAAGCGCGTACACGATTACCGCCTAAAGGGATGTAAATGTAATCACGAAAAAAGCGTGACATGGTGATATGCCAGCGGCGCCAGAAATCACTGATACTGATAGCCTTATAGGGTGAAAAAAAGTTATAGGGTAGATAAATTCCAAAAAGGGCTGCAAGCCCCAATGCCATGTCACTGTATCCGCTGAAATCAAAATATAGTTGGAACGTATAGGCAAGAGCGCCCGTCCATCCGTCAAAAAAACTGAGATTTGAGTCATCAGCGCGTTCGAACATCGGTGTGGCATAGCCTGCAAATTGGTCGGCCAGCACCACTTTTTTAAATAAACCTACAGAAAACAGGCTTAATCCCATCGCCATATTGGTATAAAAATTTTTATGCCCTTCGAAATCCCTGAACTGGGGTAGCATTTCCTTTGCATGGACAATAGGCCCCGCAATCAGTTGCGGAAAAAATGACACAAAAAGCGCATAATCGCGAAAACCCGCAAGTTCAATTTTTTTCTTATATAAATCGAGAAGATAAGTAATTTGCTGGAAAGTGAAAAAGGATATGCCAAGCGGTAGAAAAATCTCACTAGGGCTAAAATCATATCCCGTTAGTGTAAAAATATTGGCAGCAAAAAACCCGGCATATTTGAAATAACCCAGAAGTCCCAGATTGCCTGCAACGCCTGCCCAGACAGCCGCCTTTTTCCATTTTTCGTTTTGGGTGATAAGATGTGCCGCTTCATAGTTAAAAACTATTGAAGCGATGATCAAAAAGACAAAAGGCGGATTCCAGTAAGAATAAAAAGCAAGTGATGCCAAAACCAAGAAGGACATGGCGGCCTGTAGCCACCCTATTTTTTGTAAGCCCCAAAATATAAAGTACGTAACAGGCAAAAACAAAAAGATGAAAATATAGGAGTTAAAAAGCATCGATTTTGCCTTCGCTTATTTTAACGGCAATTCCTCTATGATTTTTTCAGAACGGCGAAGCCATGTGTAATTTTGTAAAAAATCTTCTTTTGCTGTCGCCCCGATTTGTGCGGCTTTGGTGGGGTTTTTTTGAATGGATTGAAGTACAGATACCCAGTCATCTACATCATCTGCTATACATAGATAAGCATTTTTATCTGGTTTTAAGACCTCGTGAAGCACAGGAAGATCCGAAGATATCATCGGCTTACCGGTGGACATATATTCAAATATTTTTAGTGGCGACATCCATTGCACGGTATTTCCACCTCCAGCCACCGAAACTTTTTTTTGATAGGGTGCAAGCAGAACATCAAAATGTTGTAAATAACGGCTTGCAGCATTGTGTGACATATGACCATAAAAATGAATATTTTCATGGGATTTAAGCTCATGTCTCCAATAAGTAAGGTCTTCATCTGTGCCTCCTACAATATGAAATTCCATACCCGGCAATTGTTTGGCCGCATCAGCGATAATATCAATACCGCGCCCCTTATAAAGATGGCCCACATAGCCTACATTAATCTTACCCTTTACTTTTTCGAAAGGGGGCGGTGCAGATGTTTCCGGCAAAGGGTCAGCAGCGTCTGCCGCTATAATCATACGGTTACGCTCTATCCCAAACTTCGAAGTAATCTGGTCTTCAAGTGCCTTTGAAATAACCACCAGCCCGAGGCAATTTTTAGAAGCCATAAGACGTTTAAAAATTTTGGCAGCTGTTGGATTATTTTCCCAGGCATCATGGCGTTCAAATAATGTCTTGATACCGAAAATACTGCAGAACCATGCCGTGAACAGGCAGCGGGAAAATACAAAATCGGCCTTTTCACGCTTTGCCAGTGCGGCATTTTTCATTGCGTAAAGAATAAGGCCTATGCGGGAGGAAAAGGGCGTATGCGGATTAAATTCAAAATTGGGTTTAACGCCATAAAGGTCATACACCTCCTGTTTTGAAAGATCGGAATCAGTCGCTTTCGGGCAGCATAATGTTACCTGATGTTCAAGATCGGCCAAGGCATGTGACATTTTCATCACGTGGACACTATTGGCCGCCTTTGACGGCACGGGGGAGCCGGCGACATAAATAATCCGCATAGTCATCTAATCCTTTATTGTGACAGGTAAAATACACTGCGCGCGGTGTTTATTATAAACCATATCAACGCTTATCTGATTATGCAATGGAGCAATACGTGGATGTAGATCACAACGCATTTCGCCAGAGAAAGTATTGGGCATATAAAAACTGGCCAATATTTTTTTTCTTTTCAAAATCATATCGAATATAAAAAGATTTTGGCGGCCAAATTTGCTCGGATATGTGTCTGATATCATAAAATTTTTTATGACACTTGGGTGTCCGTCTTGATCCAAAATATCCTGAGGCAGATCATAAATATGTCCTTTATTATCGCAATATAGTGCATATTTAAAACTGCCGTTCTTATCTAAACCCGTTACAAGCACATCTTTATTATTTAACCATGTATAATGTGCGGGACGCATATCTGATACTAGAATACATGATTTGTTTCCTTCTCTATCTAGGGTAATTAAGCGGTTATTTTTTTTATTTTTGTCATTAAGCCAAATATGAAAAAACTGTATTCTTTTTGAATTCGGAATAAAATCGGCATGGTTAATATAGTGATGGTTAGCTTTTGCCATATTTGATGTTGGAGAGAGTGATTTTATATCCTGTAATGTAATAATACGGGTCTTGGTTTTATTTATAACATTTATTAATGAAAGGCCATTTTCTGAATTTTTTGCCTTTTGGTGATAACCATATCCGGGTCTGGCTTCGTGCAATTGGGAAAAATTGAGTGTAATGGCATATTCGCCTGCGTCATCAACTGCATAGACCGGGTCATCTAAAGTATCTAAAACCCTGCCATCTGGAAAAGATATAATGCAGGATTTAAATTGATCGTCACTAAAGATGTTGAAGATGATTTTATCATTTCCTTTTCCGAGCCATTGTAGGCGGCATCCCTGCTGCCAGTTCCAGCTTGATGTTTTGCCTAAACTTATAAATTCAGGATTGTTTTGTGTGAGATCAAAATACCCCACCTCCATCAATGGGGGGGTATTTTGTGAATGTGGGGACACCACATCTGTATGCACTCTGTTTGCAAGGATATACCGCCCATCTGAACTGAAAGGTGTAATATCATAATAACCGAAAAAGATATGAGCGCCATCCTCATATAACAAACGCGCACCCTCTGGCAGGTGAGGGATTGAGCTGGCCCCGGCATAACGTAAAAGCGCCAAAAATTTCTCCTGGGCTTTACGGATATGAATTTTAACGGATGCGGGAATTATTTTTTTTAAAAAAACTTTCATAATGAATAAGTATCAATTATGGCCGCTAGAGATCATGTAACAAAAAGGATCAATCTTAGTAATACTAACTTCTTTATAGTCTGTAAAAATTTTCTGCAGATTTTGTTCACCATTTCTAATATCGTCTTTGGTGAAATCCGGAAATTTATGATCTGTATAATCCTCATTCTTTGTTCTTTTATTAAATAGTCGGTTCACTATGGTTGTTACCACATGCCGAAAATACCGGTAACGTAATTTTAAGTAAGGCAACGTTTTAACTTGTCGGGATGCATGTGGTTCTATTGTATTCAGTATGTTCTCGTAAGCATATGTGCCATTTATGTTTTGGATATATGGTTTTAGAAGAGATTTATCTGCCATTTTATAATTATGACCTAAAATGGTTTGGATAGCCTTTATAAGCTCCGTTGCTGTAGTAGCTTCGTAACTTCCTAAAAAAGGTATTTCATTTTCTATGTCATTATTTTTAAAAGGGCGGTAGGCAATTAGGGGCGTGTCTAGCGCGAAGCCCTCTAATGGTGTTGTACAAAAGCCATGTATCAAAACGTCCGCCGCCGTAATCCAAGGATGGACATTTCCCTCATAAATAACTTTTACATTATCTAAGTTCTTGGAAATGCTTTCCCATCTTGATTTATCTTCTGATGGGTGTGGACGTATAACAATAATGTGTTCAGGAAAAGCCCGGGAAAGCTCTGGCAAGACATCTATGTAACTTTCGTAAAGGTTTTTTTGTAAATCTAACCAAGTTCCATAAAACCGTTCATCCTCTGAATTCAAAATAACCTTTTTGGTTTTAAGGGAAGCAAAGTATTTTTCGCGTCCAAGATAATGGTTATGGGCTCCCATATTAGAATTAATCAGGATGATTTTACCATGTTCTTTTTTTAGATTTTGTGCCTGTTCATCGATTTTGCCACGTAACTCTGCACGCAAGAGATCGAAACGCAAATTTCCTACATCGCATACTTCTAAATTTGAACTATCTCTCGTAAAGTTTTGTATGACTTTGCCGTGATCTTTTCCCCAGCTAAGAAACATACGCATATATTGAAGAGATTTTTGTGAAAGTTTTAATGCGCAATATTTAATGTCATGGAAACGCACCAGCCCCTCCTCATCCATACCAATTACCGTGTGACCATATTCAGTCAGACGCTTGTAAAAGGGCGCGAAATTTTCTTGCCCTCCATATGCCAAGAATATCCCCGGGGGAAGTATAGAGATATACCGGGAAAGCTCGGCTTTTCTTGCAATAATAATATTAAAGTCTTTTTGGGCAGCAGCACAAGCCAGAAGAATTTTGGCATCCAGTTCACGGACTTTGGTTTCTATCGGAATATATAGCCATTTTTTCATATGTTTTTCCTATGAGAAACTGGTGATGAATTTAACTAATTTTTCAGCCATAAAAATTTCCGTCTTACTCATGGAGTCCTTTGTCGCTCCGCCTAGATGGGGCGTTAATAATAAATTATTATGATTTTGAGCATATTGAATAAGACGGTCTTTTTTCATCCAATTTTTTTTCCCTTCATTTTCTCCGCTCAATACATCTAATGCGGCGCCTGCCAGAGTTTGATTTTTTAAAGCCGACAAAAGGGCATCCTCTTCGATTACTTCACCGCGTGATGTGTTTATTAGAAATGCACCGTTTTTAATATTATATATGTTTTCATGATTGAGCAGGTGATGACTCTTTTCATTATAACTCACATGAAGTGAAATGAAATCAGACTGAGCCAGCAGATCTTTTAAACTAGTCTCTTTTATATAATCGGGATAATTTTTGGAAAGTATGTCAGTAGCTAATACTTCCATGTTAAATGCATGAGCGTAAGAAGCCATCATTTGTCCAAGTCGGCCAAAACCTACAATACCTAACTTTTTACCGTATAGTTCTATACCTTTAAAGCTATCCCTGTCCCAGTTGTGATTTTTCACGTCAGAAAAAGCTGGCTGAATATTACGACAGAGGCTAAGCAAAAGACCAAAACTATGCTCAGCTGTGGCAGTAACAGTTTTCAAAAAATTTGTTTCACCTTTTAGGCATAAAACCTTAATATTTTTTTCTTTAGCATAGTCTAAATCAATATGATTTAAACCTGTTGTAGCAGTGACTATTGCCTTCAAGTTAGCTCCGGCATCCATAATTTCTTGATTAATATTATATCCCAGCCTCGTTATAAGAACATCGTATGCAGGAATTTTATTAATCAATTCTTCACAATTGAGGATGGCGTCATCATACGAGGCGACTTCCTCGATAATTTTTCGGGCCTCCGAAGAGTAATTCTCCGGCTCTATGTTTAAAATCTTCATTACTTTTTCTCAAAAACAGAAAAATAATCATAATCGGGCAGGTGAAAGTATTTTTTGTTCAGGTCGCTCGGTTTATAAGTATAGTCTTGGAGGCGGGGGTGATTTTGCATGTAATTTACTGTGGTTTTTCTTCCATCAATAATAAATACATCTGGAAGATTTTTCAATTCAACGCCGTTCATTGTTACCCCTTCCTTTTTCCCTATATTAGGAAATTTGTCTCCCGGACCATCAATAAATACCATATCAAAATTCTTATGATCCAAATCGATATCGAATCTCAGTTCTTTCGGACTGCTCTTTGCATTACCCTTAGCTTCGCATAGAATAACATCCACCTTACTACTAACATTTGACCTAATGAATTTGGCCCACCAAGCATTGGTTTCAATAGTTGTAACCTTGGCATCATTTTTATCAGCGTATTGCGATAGAAATGTTGTTGAGGCACCGCCGCCCAACTCAAGAATATTTTTTGGTTTGTAATGATTTAACAAATTAACAAGTGTATGTAGCTTATACCTTTTAAAACGGTCTTTTTTTATATCAGCATTTGTTTCGTACAATTTAATAACATTATCGATATTGGAATAGTCTATAGTCCTATTCTGTATAAAATGTGAAAGTCCCAAAGAGGATTCCCAGCTTAGATCTTTCAGTTTACGGGCGCACTTATTGATAAAAACCATATAAACTATCCTTCTTTGATCAGAAACCAGCGTTCAAAATCGCCTTTTTTAAGCGGGTGTTGTTTAAGCTTAGCCTGCTTACCTTTTATAAATTCGTGCGTTGCAATTCGGGCTCCTGGAAACTTTAAAGAATAATATTCATCAAGGTAAATCATTCCTCCATTTACCATGCGAGGCCAAGTGAAAGTAAATGTATCCAGATAACTTTGATACAAATCACAGTCCATTAAGACAGCCATAATTTTTTCAGGGTGGGCTTCCTCTTCTGTCATAGTTTCGTGAAATGGCCCATCAACCAGAATAATATTATCCAGACCCAACGTTTCTATCTTTTTGTTAACAAGATCGAGAGATGTGCCAGAAAAATCACCGGAAGAAGATATGTTTTTAACTGTTTGTTCCTGTGAAGACAGAGCATTACGCCACTCTATATTCTTTTTAACAGCATCTTTATGGTCTTGGGTTATTAGACCCTCGGCTAGCAGGTCATCAAATCTTTCCAGATCATCTTTTGAATTATATACTGGTGGAAAACCTGCGAAGCTATCATATCCATAAACTTTTTTATCAGAACCGAGTTCTTTTAACATCATAGCCATACCTAGGAGGGATTTGCCGCGATATACACCTGATTCAACTAAATCACCTTCCATTTTGTCATGATTGTCACGAACGAACTTGAAAAGGGCGTCAAAAGGTCCGGGCTGGTGATAATTGTAAACACCAAGCACATTAAATTCCCAGTCATCAATAATTTTTAACATGTGCGGAGACTTTCTTTTTCATTTTGTGGCTTTTATTCAAAGCAGTAGGTATAGTCATTAGCATTGTAAAAAGAAAAACTCAATCACCGTCATCATTCAGGGCGAATTTAAAATGACTAGCTATAAAGGTAAAAAAATTCTTGGGCTTATAAATGCGCGAGGTGGGTCGAAAGGGGTTCCCGGCAAAAACAAAAAGCTATTACTCGGAAAGCCCCTCATAAATTACTCAATTGATGCAGGACTTTCAGCGTCATGTTTAAGTAATTTAATCGTATCGACTGATGATGAAGAGATTGCGCAAATAGCCAAGTCGGCTGGTGCTGATGTACCTTTTCTTCGCCCGGAAATTTTAGCAACGGATACGGCTAAACAGATAGACGCCATAATACATGCAGTGCAATTTATGGAGAACTGCGAGAACATTAAATATGATTACATTTGTTTATTACAGCCGACCTGTCCTTTGCGTAGTGCAGAGGATATCAAGGGGAGCATTGACCTCATTATAAAAGAAAACTGCGATAGCGTTATTACAGTGACGAATGTCGGTGGGCGCCACCCTCGTACTCTGTACACCACAGATAAGGACCAGAAGCTAACCCCGTTCATGGAAAATAACCTGTCAGGCGTGCAGCGTCAGGACTTTGAAGATTTCTTTTGGCGCACGGGATCAGTATATGTGATGGCACGAGATGTTGTAATTGAGCATAAATCTTTGTATGGAGAAACCACTTGCGGGTATTATGTAACTGAAGAGCGATGCTTCAATATAGATAGTCCTTTTGATTGGGATCTATGTCAGGCATATCTATCTTACAAATATGATTTAAACACATCAGAGTAAGATTTAGCTGCAAGCTTAATTGAAAATTCAAACCTGTCATTCAGCAATTTGGAAGAGAGTTTTTGGTATTGTGCTCGCGCCGACAGGAGCGTAGCAGGTATATCGTTTGTATTAATAGCAATACCATGGTTTTTTCCAAGCTCTGTACCACTTCCACGTTCAGGATTATAGATTACGGGTAGACCCGCGCATAAAGCCTCTATCATAGAATTCGGGCATGGGTCTTTCACAGCAGGGTGTAAGAAATAATGAGCTTTTTTAAATAAAGACAGCATTTCCTCATGTTCCAGAACACCGCATAAATTCACGTTATTGAGTGGAACATTATCAGGCCACGCTCCCATGTGATGGATTTGCACATTTTCGCATAGTGAAAGTTTGGAAATCAGATCATGTCTCTTGGTGGCTCTCTTTGAAAAAGATGACGATACAATGATAAGATTGTCTTTTTGGGTAAGTTCGGGCGGAGTCCTTTTAAAATTTAGAAAATCTTCGGAAGCACCATTATGAATAACCGTAAAGTTTTCCGGATCAGAGCCACGAGCTTTAAAAAAGCTTTTTTGATAATGGCTTTGATAAATGGCGTGATCTGCAATGTTGGATAATTTTACTGTATCCTTATCTTTGCTGTAATCTGTTTTTAAACGGTAAAAAATTGAGGGGTTTGAATGATGGCGTAAATTTACGAGACGCACAATTATAGGAACTTTTGGCCTTTTAATTTTCAAAGTGCTTATATCAGAAATATTTAAATACCCACCGCCGTTACCGCGGCCTATCGAAAGCTGGTTCATAAACACCAGATCAAAGTCGTTTGAGTTAATATCAAATATTACCTCATCTCCCGACTTTTCCCACTCTGAATAAAGCGCACGCAAGAAAGTATTCGCACCGCCCCAGGGTTGTTCAGTCGGTTTATAAGTGCATAAAATTTTCATAATTTTTAAGGTGCAGGTGTATCCAGCATATAAGTTAAAGTTTTTGAATACGTCAGAGGCGTCGTTGCAATATGGTTTGCTATTTTTAGGCTAGCTGTCCCGTCGCCATAAAGGGTAGTAGGATAACGATCAGTGCCCAAATGGCTCTGCACGAGCTTTCGTATGGCAGTTCTTTCATAAGGCGCATCAACAACGTTTGCACCGCGCTCGCGCGCCGATTGGCGTGAGCCTACATTTATAGCTGGGACACCAAGATAAGAGGCTTCACGAATGGCTACAGAAGAGTTTCCTATAATACCACAGGAATTATTCAAAAGCGTCAGGAAGTCTTTAGGTGCCATGTTTTTGATGAAATGCATATGAGGAAGGTCGTTATGTTCCCGGAATATGCGAATTCCTTTGGACACTTCATCACCGCCGGCATCCACATTAGGCCAGAACCATAAAACCGGTCGATCCGAGTCTTTCATAGCCTCTAATGTTTCCATTATTTGGGCGCGGCTATTGCCAACCTCAGTTGTAACGGGGTGCTGCATAACAATATAGTAGCCTTTACCAAGATCTGGAAATGATCCTACCCCGCCATATTTTTTATAAAGATCGAAGTCAGGATCTGGGTTTTCCATCACTTCTTTTGCAATATCAATAGAAGGACAGCCTACATGAAAAACCTGATCAGGATTTTCCCCCATGCGAATTATATTTTCGGCTGAACGTTTCGTAGCAGGAAAATGTATATCAGCTAATTTTGTGACCGCATGGCGTACCTTTTCATCTATATTTCCTGATACCTCGCCACCCTGCACATGTATAAGTGGAATGTTCTGGTAAGAAGCCGCAACAGCGGCAGACAATATTTCATAGCGGTCGGCCATAACGAGGACAGCATCAGGTTTCAATCGGTCAAATACGCCCGCAAATTCTACTATTCCAAGTCCTGTAGCTTTCGTACTGGTAAGAAGAGTTTCGCCTTCAAGTACATTATAAACGCGTTCTGAAATGTCAAACCCATCGCGCTCTACCATTTTGTCAGTGTTTCCGTAACGATCAAGTACAGCGGAGGCTGCGCAAACTAATTGCAAATCAATAGCATCATGAGCTTGTAAGGCTGCTAATATAGGTTTGATTTTTGTGTAGCTTGTTCTCGCAGTTAGAACGACACATATTTTACGCGGCATCTTCTATATCCTCCCAACGAAGTAAACGGTCTTCTGATACGTCTTGTTTGAGTTTTCTACCAATAACCATGTCTATTTTATCCGATGTTATTCCGGAACCTGGTTTTTTTACTGTAATCATATCAGCCAATAAGACTGTTCCGGCCTTTTGAGGTTGCTTAAGGGCGAGACTTTTTGTAAAAAGCCCACGCATAGTAGACATTTTCTCAGCCATAATATTTTTGTCTACCGGGTTTTGATCCATTGTAAAGAAAGCGTCGCGCGCTTTGCACAATTCTTCAAGTTCATTAAAATTTACAGAGGCGACAGCATCAGGCCCATACATATTTTTATCAAAAGTAACATGTATCTCTATCATATCCGAACCCTGTGCCATAGCTGCCAATGAAGGGTAAAGAGTTCCGGAATGATCAGAAAGACCTACCGGACAATTATGTGCTTTTTTATATTCATTTATGACATTAAGCCCGACATTTTCCAATTTAGTGGGGTAGTGGCTTGTACATTGGAAGAGACCGAAAGGGCATTCTCTCTCATTGAACATCTTTACGGCTTCGGAAATTTCTTTGTAAGTACTCATTCCTGAGCTGTAAAGGATAGGCTTTCCAGTTTTTATCATAGCATCAAGGAGTTCGCGCGATTTGAACTCTCCAGAACCTACTTTCCATGCCGGCATATCCAAATCATCTAGTAATTCAACAGCTTCTACAGAAAAGGCAGAGCTTAAAAAAATGAGGCCCTTTTCCCTTGCATGATTTGAAAGTTTTTCCCATTGACTTCGAGTAAATTCCATTCTTTTCCAATAGTCGTAACGCGTCTCGTCTTGGCCGCTCAT
>NZVS01000031.1 GCA_002701555.1 Alphaproteobacteria bacterium
TATCGGTCTTATAATTACTAGTTTGCTAGCCGGGCTTACTTTTCTGCTAAGTAGCAAAACACATACAGTTCAAGCACTAGTATCAGAGAGAACCCAGGATCTTCTGCAAACTACCGAAAAACTTGAAGAGGTCAATCAAGAGCTTGAGGAGTTTGCGTACAGAACCTCTCACGATCTAAGGTCGCCACTTATTTCCTCAATATCTCTTCTTACCGTTGGAATTAATGATCTTAAAAAAGGTAAAAACGAAAGTGCTGCGGAGGCATTTTTATTAGTTCAAGCTTCTCTCAAAAAACTGGAAAATTTGGTCAAAGATATACTTACGCTTACATATGCACAAAAGGGTAATGAGGATGTTCAGAAGGTCAAGATGAAGAATTTGCTTGATGAATGTATAAATAAGATGTCTCACATGGAGAATTTTGAGCGTTTGAACTTTATTGTAAGCATTGATAATGAGCTTACCGTATTCGCGCTAAAAAACCGACTTGTACTGATTTTGGAAAATCTTGTTTCCAATGCAATCAAATATCAGGATGTTCAAAAAAACAATTCATTTGTAAAAATTGATGTAACCGAAAATAAGGGGGATATAATAGTCACTTGCGAGGATAATGGGTTAGGTATTCCCAAAAACAGCCAGGATCAGGTTTTCACCATGTTTAAAAGATTTCACTCGAGAGTCTCCTTCGGATCGGGCTTAGGGATGTACATGATGAAAAAAAGCGCTAATATTATGGGGGGGGATATAAAATATGAAGATACAGGTGATGGCAGTAAGTTTATTCTGTGTTTTCCTAAGAAAGAAGAGTTATAAAATATGACACAAATTGTACTAGTTGTTGATGACAACCAAGCCGACCATTTTCTAGTCAAATCTGTAATAGATGATCAAGAAAACAAAGTAGAGTTAAGCCACGCCTATGATGGTGAGGAAGCTTTAAACATGCTAAAGGAAGGGCTTATCCCCACAGTCATTCTATTGGATATTTCTATGCCAGGGGTGGATGGTTTTGAATTTCTAAAAGAGTATTCAAATAACAGTATTTACGCAAAGGCACCTGTAGTTATGCTTTCTTCATCATATGAAGAAAAGGATAAAGATTTGGCGTTTAGTTATAATATGGTAAAAGATTACATATGTAAGCCACTAAAAGTGGGTGATTTCGACCGTATCATATCTGCCTTTAGTAAAAATTCAGAAAATATCAGTATTTCTTTTAGCTAAAAATTATATACGCTTTCTTGAAAAACTTCACAGTAAAACCTTTTGATCTAACGTAATGCAGGGGGTTTCGGGCTGCTTGTGAATAACATGCGTAAAGGCTTGTCCTTTGCTGGATTTTGATACCGACTATATTGGGACTAAAACCGCTAACATAGTGGACTAGATCAATCGTTGCTAAATAATCTTCTCTAGATCAGGGCGGTTATTAATTGGATGTATAGAAATTAATTTACATCTAGGAACTCAAGTAGTCCAAAAGCTGTTCTTAAGGAATAGAAAGGCACTACGTGAAAAGAATATTGATTTCAGGTGCGGGAATTGCCGGCCCTGTTTTAGGATATTGGCTAAATAAGGCGGGTTTCCAGGTCACCATCATCGAAATAGAAAAAGACCTTCGAACAGGTGGTCAAAATATCGATATAACAGATGCAGGCCGCGATGTGCTCAAGCTCATGGGTATTGAGGGCGCAGTTCGAGACAACTTTACTGGTGAAAAGGGTCTGAGGTTCGTTGACCACAGAGGTAAAGTTAAGGCGGAGTTTCCCAAGGATTCTGAAATATCTTTCACGCGAGATTTGGAAATTTTAAGAGGTGACCTTGTCAAAATTCTTTTCGATTTCACCAAGGACGATATCAGCTATAAGTTTGGATGTGAGGTTATCCGGCTTAACCACGAGGAAAACCAGGTAAACGTAACTTTCAATGATAACAGCTCTGACAGTTATGATTGTTTCATTGCTGCGGATGGAATGGGTTCTTCTTCGAGAAAACTCATTTTCGGCAATGACATGAAAATGAAATATCTAGGCATATGGACGTCCTACTTTACTGTAGAAAGAACAGATTACGATGATGATTGGGCCAAATGGTATAACGCGCCGGACGGTGTCGTTGTACTTTTGCGCCCTGATAACAAGGCATCCATGCGAGCATCCGTTAATTATTTGAGTGATAACAGCGAATACCAGCCGTTGTCAGTGGATGAAAAAAGAGAAAAACTGGTTAACGTATTGAGCAACAAGGGTTGGGAATGTGATAGGTTGGTGCAGTCATTGAAAAAAAAAATGACATCTATCTGGGTCCGTTAAATCAGATAAAAGCAGACAATTGGTCTAAAGGTTTATGCGCTATGGTAGGTGACGCCGCCTATTGTCCATCACCTATATCGGGTATGGGCACAACCTTAGCAATTATTGGGGCTTACGTTCTAGCGGGGGAGTTATCACAAGACGCATCAGTAACTGAAGCTTTTAAAAATTATGAAGAAAAATTTAAACCCTTTGTTCAAGATGCACAGAAATTGCCACCCGGAATCCCCCGTATTGCATACCCAAAAACATTTTCAGGGATAAAAACTTTAAACTTTTTCGCTGGAATTATAGCGAGTAAACCCCTTCAGTATTTAATGTCTTCGTTATCTGACAAGAAAGACAAAAACAAATTTATTCTACCTAATTACAATTTTTAACTTTAGATGTCATAGGTGTACAAAGTAAGAAAACTTATACCGGTAAAAATAGTTGACTGTTCGGTCAAATATGGTATGCTGGTAGTAATTAAAGGATATATTTATAGTGGGACGCACCTCTGACACTAGGGAAAAATTAATTGAAACCGCCATAGAGCTTATGTGGCGGGACAGTTATAATTCTGTAAGCGTTGATGACATTTGTAAAAAAGCAGATGTTAAAAAAGGAAGTTTTTACCACTATTTCCCGTCAAAGATTAGTTTGGCAAATGCGGCGATGCAATTTTGTACCCGTGACATGAAGAGTCACTATGACAATATGTTTTCTCCAACCCGGCATCCTTTGGATCGTCTGGATTTGATGGTTGAGTATGTGATTGAAAATCAAAAAGAAATTAAGGCTAGATATGGCCATGTCTGCGGCTGCCCATTTATTACTATAGGGTCCGAACTGGCGGCACAAGATGATGCGATGGCGCAAACGATTAGTGGTATTTTGGATTTAAAAACCGCCTATTATAAAAGTGTTTTGAAAGATTTGGTGGATCTGAAATTAATTCCTGCGGACACGAATATTGATGAAAAGGCGCAAGATATTTTTTCTTTTATTGTGGGACAATTAACCACCGCACGTATACGAAATGATATTGGCTATTTGGAAAATCACATGAAACAGAGTTTACGCAATCTTTTGGGGGTTGCGTAATATTTAATTTAATAATAATTGACTAGTTAGTCTAATTTGAGGGAAAGATTATGGTGTTTAATAAATCAAAACTGTTGGTTGTGATAATTGCTTTAGTCGCAATCGTGTCAATCGGCATATATTATGCGGTAAATAATACAACTGCCGCTGAGGGCTCTTCTCAGCCAGAAGTGCAGGCTTTACCTGTTAGTATCAATGTCATTCAGTCTGAAAAAGTAAATTTGTGGAAAAAATTCTCAGGCCACATAGTTGCAATTGATGAGTCTGATATACGCCCGCAGGTGAGCGGACGTATTATGGAGATTTTATTCAAAGATGGTCAGTACGTGGAAAAAGGAGATACTCTTTTAATCATAGACCCTCGTCCTTATGAGGCCGTTTTAGCGCAGGCAGAGGCGGAGTTAGCCAGTGCGCAGACACAAGCAAATCTGGCTGAGAAAGAATATATTCGCGCCAAGAGCCTTATAGGCATGGATGCTATTTCTAAAAGTCTGTTTGATCAAAGATCAAATGCGCGGGTAGGAGCTGGTGCTGCAGTAAAAGCCGCACGTGCGAAGGTTGCCGCAGCAAAACTGGACTTGGATTATGCATATGTGAAAGCACCCATTTCAGGTAAAGTAAGTCGTGCCGAAGTTACGGTTGGAAACCTTGTTCAATCCGGACCAAATGCCCCGCTCTTAACATCAATTGTGTCGGATGGGGATGTCTATGTTGATTTCGAAGTCGATGAAAAAACATACATTAATTCTATTCAGGCAAATGCTGTAGAGAGCAAAAATAAAATTCCCGTACGCCTTGATTTCGGTGGAGATGTCCACGCGTTCCAAGGCTATGTTAGCAGCTTTGACAATAAAATTGACCCTGCTTCAGGGACTATCCGCGCTCGTGCCATACTGCCGAATAAAAACAATATGCTGCTTCCTGGTATGTCTGTCAGTGTCGAGATGGGTGAATTAAATAATAACTCCGTTATTCTGGTTTCAGAATTGGCTTTGGGAACAGATCAGGATCGCAAGTTTGTCTATGTCGTTGGCGATGACAATATTGCTAAATATCGGGAAGTTAAGATTGGTCAAAGTATTGATGGACAACGCGTTGTACTTTCCGGTTTAAAGCCGGATGACAAGGTTATCTCTAAAGGAATTTCCCGCATTCGCCCAGATACGCTTGTTGAGGCAACGGAAGAATTACAGGAGGAGAAGCTACCACTTCCTGATGATGCAAGTCTTGATGCCGAAACAGAGCTTTAATCCATTATTTTTTTAAAAAGATATAAACCATGAATTTATCAAGCCATTTTATAGACCGGCCAATTTTCGCCGGAGTTTTATCCTTCGTTATTTTCCTGATGGGTGCAATTGCAATGTTTCAATTGCCCATTTCAGAATATCCGGAAGTTTCCCCTCCATCCGTGCAGGTTACAGCTAACTTTCCCGGGGCAAGCCCGTCTGTTATTTCTGAAACTGTTGCCACACCGCTGGAAGAGCAAATCAGCGGTGTTGAAAACCTTCTCTATATGAATTCCCTTGCGACAACTGATGGTCGTCTGACTTTGACAGTGACATTTGCTATCGGGACAGATGTCGATTTGGCACAGCAATTGGTCCAAAATCGCGTATCGCAAGCAACGCCCCGCTTGCCTGAAGTAACACGACAATTGGGCGTGACGGTTGTTAAAAGCTCCCCAGACTTAACAATGGTGGTGCATCTAACCTCTCCAAATGACCGTTATGACATGCTGTATTTACGCAATTACGGCACACTTAATATCAAGGACCAATTAGCAAAAATTCCTGGAGTTGGACAAGTTTCATTATTCGGGTCTGGTGACTATGCAATGCGGATCTGGTTAAATCCTGACCGTGTGGCCGAACGTGGAATGACCCCTTCTGAAGTCGTTGGGGCTGTTCGCCGCCAAAATATCCAGGCTGCTGCGGGTATTATAGGCGGGCCTCCCTATGATGATAAAACACTGTTGCAATTACCTGTAAATGCACAAGGTCGTCTTACAACGCCCGATGAATTTGAAGACATTATTGTGAAGCGTGATGAAAACGGTGTTGTCACACGTTTAAAAGATGTTGCCCATGCCGAGATGGATGCCCAGACATATTCACTAAGATCAATGTTGAATAATGAATCTGCTGTCGCAATTCCTATCTTCGCCTCTCCAGGGTCTAACGCCCTCGAACTTTCGAAAAATGTTCGAAAAACAATGGCTGAACTAAAAAAGAATTTTCCAGACGATGTGGATTATACCATTGTGTATGACCCAACGGTATTTGTCAGCCATTCAATTGATGCTGTTATCCATACTTTGATTGAAGCGGTTATATTGGTGGTTTTAGTAGTTATTGTCTTTCTTCAGACATGGCGTGCTTCTATTATTCCTCTATTAGCTGTTCCGGTATCTATTGTTGGTACTTTTGCAATCATGTTGCCACTAGGATTTTCAATAAATGTCTTATCTTTATTTGGTCTTATTCTGGCCGTAGGGATAGTGGTTGATGATGCGATTGTTGTCGTCGAAAACGTTGAGCGTAATATCGAAGAAGGCAAGGAGCCGCGCGCCGCAACTGTTCAGGCGATGAAAGAAGTAACCGGACCAATTATAGCTACATCGCTTGTAATTGCCGGGGTGTTTATTCCGATTGCCTTTATCAGTGGGTTAACAGGGATGTTTTATAAACAATTTGCCCTTACGATTGTCATTGCAACATTTATTTCAACAATCAATTCGCTGACACTCAGCCCTGCAATGTCGGCTTTACTTTTAAAGCCACGTCACGAACAAAAAGACAAATTAACACGTAGTATGGACTTTGCCTTTGGATGGTTTTTCACGCGTTTTAATACATTTTTTGACCGCGCCCAGCATGGCTATGGGAGGTCCGTCGGCTATACGGCGACCCGAAAAGGTATCATGATGTTTTTGTTCCTTTTATTGGTGGGGGCAACGTATTACAGTTTTAGCCTTGTGCCAAAAGGTTTTGTCCCGTCACAAGATAAGCAGTATTTGATTAGTTTTGCACAATTGCCACCCGGTGCAACGCTCGAGCGTACCGAAAATGTAGTCCGAAAAATGGGTGAAATTGCCTTGGAAGAAGAGGGTGTGCAAAGCGCAGTACAATTCCCGGGCCTATCAGTAAATGGTTTTGTAAACTCTTCAAGTGCCGGAATTGTGTTTGTTACGCTGGATGATTTTGAAGAACGCGGGTCCGATGACCTGAGCGCCTCGGCAATTGCAAATCGCTTACAGCAAAAATTTGCCGCTATCGATGAAGCATTCATCGCAATTTTCCCACCTCCGCCGGTTAGCGGTCTGGGTACAACAGGTGGTTTTAAATTACAGGTTCAGGATCGTAGCGACCAGGGGTATGAGGCTTTAGATAATATTATCAAGGAAGTTACTATGAAGGCTTATCAAAGCCCTGCCCTTGCCGGTGTATACTCAAACTATAACGTAAATGTACCACAGCTTTATGCGGAGCTGGACAGGACAAAAGCGGAACAATTAGGTTTGTCAGTGGATGAAATTTTCCGAACGATGCAAATATATCTGGGGTCAATCTATGTTAATGACTTCAACCAATTTGGTCGTACATATCAAGTGGTGGCACAAGCAGATAAGGCTTTCCGCTCCACGCCACAAGATATTGGCCGCTTACAAACTTTGAACGACAAAGGTCAGAACGTTCCGTTAGCCTCTGTGATTGATGTGAAAGAAAGCTTTGGCCCTGAAATTGCTTCTCGTTACAATGCCTATCGTTCAGCCGATCTAAACGGAAATCCGGCCCCTGGATATTCATCGGGTCAGGCACAGAGTGCAATAACGCAGATATTGGATGAGACTTTGCCGCAAGGGGTTGAGTTCGAATGGACAGAGTTAACGTATCAGGAGATTTTGGCAGGTAATTCGGCTATATACATTTTCCCACTATGTATATTCTTTGTATTCTTAGTTTTGGCTGCTCAATATGAAAGTCTAACATTACCAATGGCGGTGATCATGATTGTTCCTATGGGGATTTTATCAGCTATATTTGGCGTATATTTGGCCAATGGGGACAATAATATCTTTACGCAAATCAGCTTGTTTGTCCTCGCCGGTTTATCATGCAAAAACGCGATTTTGATTGTGGAATTTGCACGCGAACTTGAACATCAGGGACGTAAAACCCTGGAAGCCGCGATTGAAGCATCCAGATTACGCCTTCGCCCAATTTTGATGACATCCTTTGCCTTTATAATGGGTGTTATGCCATTGGCATATAGTAGCGGGGCAGGTGCGGAAATGCGCCAAGCAATTGGTGTGGCCGTATTTGCCGGCATGTTGGGTGTAACTTTCTTCGGTTTAATTTTCACACCTGTGTTTTACGTTTTATTCCGTAATTTAGAAATCAGGCTGAGTGGCCGCAGAAAAGAAAACCGGATAGAGGGTATATAATATGAAAAAATTGCTTTTGCTAACAACCTGCCTGTCACTATCTTCGTGTTTTTCAACGACGCATTATGATGCGTCACAATTGAACACGCCAGAGCAGTGGTCTATCGAAGCATCTAAAACCGTTCCTGAAGTGTCACAAGACAACCTTTATCAGTGGTGGAAAGGGTTTGATGATCAAACTTTAAACTCTTTAATTGAAACAGCTTTGCAAAAAAGCCCTGACCGATTGATAGCGGAGAGTAAGATTGCAGAGGCCCGTGGTATACGTCGAACGGCCCGCTCTTTCTTATTCCCCCAAATAGGAGCATCTGCAACTGTGCGACGTGAGGACTCGGATCTCGTAGGATTAGGGCAATATCCAGACACTTTTTATGATGCCGGTTTCGATGCATCTTATGAACTGGATATTTTCGGAAGCAATCGTAATACAGCAAGCGCGGCTGACGACAATTTGAATTCTATTATGAAACAATATGATGATGTAAGCCTAACCCTGATTGCTGAAGTTGCGCGCACTTACATAGATTTTCGGGCAGCCCAGAACCAGGCACGTATTGCAGAAAAAAATCTTAAATCCCAAGAAGAGACAATGACTCTGGTCAATAATTTGTATGAGGCCGGGGCTGTACCAAAGCTTGATGTTGAGCGCACCTCAACTTTGGTCAACAACACGCGGGCATCCATACCGGAATATAAGCGACTTGAGCAAAATGCACAGCTACGTTTAAGCGTTCTGACAGGTGAATTTCCAGAAAATCTTAAGCAATCTCTTAATGAAGAGAAGGTTATCCCGGGTGCAGATGTGCAACCTGTATTAATGAGTCCTGCAAATATTATTTCTCTTCGTCCTGATATCCGCGCGGCAGCTTATAATTTGTCAGCGTCAACAAAGCTATCAAAGTCAGAAGTTGCTAATTTCTTTCCCAAATTTAACATTAGCGGATTTTATGGGATTACAGAGTCCGCTTTGTTAGGGGGCGGGACAGTATGGAATTTGGTGGCAGGCGCTGCCGTATCATTACTGGACTTCGGTCGGATAGAAGGACAAATTGATGCCGCTAATGCCCGTGAAAAACAAGCTTTTGAACTTTACCGCAAAACAGTTCTTGCAGCCGTGGTGGAAGTAGAGACAGCATTAAATGACTATACCCAGATAACCAGTAAGAAGTCATCTTTGCAAAGATCATATCAAAGTGCAGATAGAGCCCTGGAAATTTCAAATATATCCTACAGGGAAGGAGAAATTTCATTTCTTGATGTTTTAGATGCGCAAAGAACTGCTAATGATGCGGATGCAGCATTGGTGGCGGTCAATGCTGCCCAATCCGAGAGCTTGATAAGATTGTATAAATCTTTAGGTGTGTATTAGGGATTTTGCCATCTCAAGAAGGCTCAGGATATTTAGTTTTTTAATATCGCTGACGTGGCTATAATTCTTTAAATTTTTGCTGAACGTGGCAAGTGTATTTGCAATCGAAGCATAACAATTTGTTTTCGATAAATTAATTGAAGGTAAAGAAAATATAAGCCCTAGAATTATATTTAGAGTGGCAGGACTATATTATAGAAATTATATTGACCAGTCGTTGTTTCTGCCGTGCATAGAGCGGCCTTCTGGTTACATTCCGGACAGGAGCTCGAAGTTAGATCACTATTGATGTCCCCGCCAATTAGCTCAGCAACATAATATTGGAGGGAATTTGGCAGAATGGGGATTTCCGTCGATCCTGTTAAGCTCTTATTCAATGCCATGCATACAGCTTTTGATACACCTAAGCTGGATGAGACAATGTCGTCTTCGGAACTGGGTGTCCATTCAAAATTGTTAAATCTGCCAAGCTGGTTGCCTTTAGCGTCTAGTGCGACAGGCAAATCAGGGTCTACTATAATATCAGGCATAGGAGAAACTTCGAAGTCCCCGAGATCTAAAGCATGTGCAGTGGAAATTGGGTTTAAGTATTTAAGATAATCTAAAAAAGCGTATTGAGTACCATCTATATAGTCATAGCTGGCAGTAGCAGTCGCTGGCAAATCTTGATAAGAAACACCACCGCCATCAGGGTGATAGACCTTGTTTCTGAAAGGAGGGGTATTAAACCCTGCTTCACTGGGTTTGGTAAAATCAATATCAGATGGTTCAATTCCTCTTATGACCATACGGTCGATACCGACTTTAATTGATGTTTGATAGTTAAGTATATTGGCAGCTGCAAGTTCTGCCTTGGTGCTGATAATACCATCTGAGCCTGAATTACCTGTTTTTGTTACCGCATAGCTGATAGCGGCAAACAAAACCACAGCTATCAAAATTAAAAAAAGAGCATTTCCTTTATCGTTCATAATTGTCCACTCAGTAATATATTCATTACCTAATTCTAATGGAGAATCATTAAAATTTTATTACCAAACTGGTCTGACAATAACGCAAATGAAGAATATAAAAAATTAACCAGTCACCTAAATCTATTTAATTTTTTTGCTGAATTTAAAAGATTTTGTTGTATCAACAATAACGTTAAATCTTGAAAGTGCGTCCCGGCCCAAAAGCATTCTGAATTGCATTTCATGTCGTGATGACAAAGTTACTTCTACATCCTGTTTTAGACTTCCCAAAATGAGAGGTGTTATAATTACAAACCTTTTTTCCCGAACACCATTGGAGCTGGTTACATAGCGATAATCATGTATGGCGGCTGTGCATTCGACTTCTAAGGTTTCATCTTTTTGTAAAGGGTGCACCTTAAACCGCACAAAATTCATACCTTTGTTATCGTATTTTTCCATGTCGTAGGCATGCAAACAGGATGTCTTTGCGCCCGTATCTATCTTGGCTTTAATTGCTGGAATGTTGAGATCAGGTAATGAGCACCATTCTCTCCAGCCTATTATAGGTTTGAGTGTTTCAGTCATCATTCAAATATAGATTATAAGGAAAGCATTTTAAATTTTTTTATGCCTACCTTAGTTCAGCAACATGGAAGATAGCTTCTCCCTTATTGAGAAGCGGCATAGTGGCTGCGCCTACTATTATACCTGCTTTTCGCGCCTTTATGTTATGGAGATCGCGGCCGAAAGGATCAGAAATTACTCCAAGAAGCTGCCCTCTTTTAACTCTTTCGCCCAACTCAACTTTTTTTAACAAAATACCGCTATGTGGTGCGCGCATCCAATGACTTGAATGGGATGTTGGAACCTTGTTTACAGGAATGCTTTGCCTGTCCTTTTCCATCATTCCGATAGAGGCCATAACAGACAAAACTCCCTCTACACCGGGTTTGATGACTTCTTCATTAAATGTCAGCGCCTCGCCACCTTCAAACAGAATAATTGGTATGCCTATTTTTTTTGCAGCCTCGCGTAGGGATCCATGTGGTAGGGGTGTATTTAAAATAATAGGAGAGTTAAAAGCCTGTGCCATTTTCTCAGTTTCTGAATCTTTTAGATTGGCACGTATATGGGGGTAATTGCTTCGCTTGACAGCCGCTGTATGCAGGTCAATGCCATGTGTGCATTTCTTTACAATTTCAGTCATGAAAGTGTTGGCAAGTTGTGAGGCTTGTGAGCCGCGACTTGATCCAGGGAAACTTCTGTTCAGGTCGCGCCTGTCAGGCAAATACCTTGAATTAGAATTAAAGCCATAAACGTTAACTATCGGTACGGCTATTAAGGTGCCTTTTAAGTTATTTAGCTCTTCCCTGCCTAATAAACGCCTAATAATTTCCACACCATTAATTTCATCGCCATGAATTGCAGCACTGACGAATAAGACAGGTCCTTCCTCATCCCCACGAATAACTTCAACGGGAATATTTATCTCTGTAAAATCATATAATTTGGATGCTTTAAGATAAATTCTTTTCCGTTCATTATTAGCTATATGAACATCGCCGATAACAAGTTTCTTCGTCATAATTTTACCTTGAAAAAAATTAACCTTTGCCAGTCATGCGATTTGGGCCCTTCTGGGAATCCTCTTCAATATATTTTATAATTGCTGCTGCGATATTTTTACCGGACGCACCTTCAATGCCTTCAAGTCCGGGTGAAGAATTGACCTCCAGGACTAGGGGGCCGTGGTTAGAACGTACTATATCCACACCCGCTAAATCCAACCCCATAGCTTTAGAGGCCTTTATTGCCAATTCTCTTTCAGCGGATGTTAATTTTACGACTTCGGCCGTCCCTCCTATATGAAGGTTGGATCTGAACTCGCCTTCTTTGGCGGTGCGTTGCATGGCAGCAATTACCTTATTACCTATAACAAAACAGCGGATATCTGAACCACCGGCTTCCTTTATAAATTCCTGAACCAGAAATTCGGCTTCCAGATCCCGAAAAGCGTTAATAAGACTTTCCGCAGCTTTTTCCGTTTCTGCTAATAGAACTCCCTTTCCTTGGGTGCTGTTAATGACTTTTACGATAAGTGGTGCGCCACCAACAAATTCTATTAAATCCTGTGTTGCATCCGCTCGGTTAGCGTAGCCTGTAATAGGCATACCAATACCTTTATGTGCAAGTATTTGATGTGCCCTTAACTTATCACGTGATCGGGAAATAGCAGTGGATTCATTAATGGAATATACATTTCCAACCTCGAACTGTCGCAAAATAGCGGTTCCGTATGCAGTAACTGAACTTCCTATACGCGGTATTACTGCATCAAATTTCAAACGTTCCTTTTTCCCGCGTCGTTTATAGTAAACTGTGGGTTTATTAGATGTAATATTCATGTAGCAACTCAGAACGTCAACCACCTTGACGTCGTGCCCACGGGCTTTTCCTTCTTCGATCAGACGTTTTGTCGAGTATAATTTTGGACCGCGAGACAGTATTCCTATTTTCATTAATCTCTACCGCTTTCAAAAGTGATTTCTAGGTATATTAGAAGGTATGATTTTATTTGCATAGCATTATTCCGGATCATTTTATATGTTCCTTATAAGGAGGCTACGAAATCAGATCCTAAAGATTTGAATGGTGCCTGTTTTAATTATTGGCTATGCTTTATAATCTAACCGGCTTACCGAGAAAGCCATAAAATAAAATTTTCTGAGTAGAACATGGGAAGAAATGAAAAAAAACTTTTTGATTATTGAAGATGATCTAGTTGACACCAAAATAATGGAAAAATTTTTAAATGACGTATTCCCAGAAAATAATATTTATATTTCTGACAGCATTTCAACGGCATTTGGAATTTACAAAAAAACGAAAATAGATATTATATTGCTTGATCTAAATTTGCCAGAAAGTATCGGTGTGGGTTCGATAAAGCTGGTGAAAGAATTTAGCAGGAACACTCCTGTTATTGTTATGACCGGATACTTGAACACAAACATCAGTAGAAAACTTCAGGAAAATGGTGCGCAGGCTGTCATTTCAAAAGATAAAATGGATGATGTTTTTACAAAAAAATTGATCGAGAAGGCTCTTGATATAAAGTTTTCTGAGTAAAAAACTATACGATAGAGCCATTCAAAATAACGCCCTGCTCTAGGTATAAATCTGCACCGCCCTTTGAGTAGTGTGCATATGATACACCTTCAATCTCAACTTCTTCAACAAAGTCTTTGTTTTTAAACTGGTTTGCATTAACAGTATCCAAGCCTGCGTCGCCTCTTATGAATAAAGATGAGTTGTCAGAAACCCTGCTGATGTCGCCTGTCTTGACAGTTAGGCTATCAGCAATCGCAATGTCGTCATTACGCATGTCTAGAATTTCAATGCTGATGAACTCGGCGCCGTTAAGGTTAACTGCGTTAGGTCCGGAAAGACCTGTGCCAAATTTCAACGTGTCATTCCCCGCACCACCATCAATTATACTGTCATTCAGATCATATACCAAAATGTCATCTCCATTTTGCCCATAAAGGATGTCATCGCCGGCACCACCATCAATACGATCTGCCTGATCACCCCCATAAAGGGTATCAACCCCGTTGCCGCCATGAAGCTTATCACGGCCCAGACCACCTTCTAGAATATCGTTTCCAGAATCTCCTGAAAGTACGTCATGGCCTGCCCCTCCGTATAAAAAATCATTATCTGCATCCCCATGAAGACGGTCTTCACCATCACCGCCATACAAGGTGTCACTACCTGATCCACCGTAAAGGCGATCATTACCAAGGTCACCGTTTAATGTATCATTCCCATTGTCTCCGAAAAGATTATCATTGTCAGCCCCACCAAAAAGGCTGTCATCGCCGGAGCCTCCTTTTAATCTGTCCTCACCCTCATTCCCATATAATGTGTCATTACCATCCATGCCCCAAATTAAATCATTTCCAGCACCGCCATAAATAAAGTCATCACCTTCCCTGGCATTTAAAATATCATTTCCGTTATCCCCGTAAATTACATCAACTCCAAGGTCACCATATACGATATCATCACCATCAAGTGCATGGATTTCATTTCCTTCTATATCGGCGTAAATATAGTTATCTTGCAATGTCCCGTATAAAGCACCTTCAACGCGTCCTATATCTGTCGCAATATCGGCAGTTGCACTTTCTCCCTGCTCCAGCAAAATATGTGCAGAGGTAATCTCAGCTCCGCTATCGCTTGAAAATTTTGTGATATCCAAATTTTCTGCATTTACAGTGATGTTTGAGATCTCGACAGATCGGTTAGCTTCAGTGTCGCGGTTAGCAAAAGTGAAGCTTAATAATGATAAGCTGAAATTGTCAGCCTCGATTGAAAAGCTGCGCGTGCTTAAGGTGTCAGTAGCATAAAATTGAGTTAGTCTCTCACCGCCATAATAAACATAGACTTTAGGTTGTTCCGATTGAAACACCCCGGCAATATCGAAGTTAAGAGCAAATAATGACATTCCTAGTCCCCACTAGTTATTACTTACTATTTTTTGAATACCCAAAATTAAATTTACCATATAAAGGTTTATCAAATGTAAACACCTTGTAAACAAAAAACCATAATTTCGCCATATTTAAAGATTCATTATTTTTTTCAAGGTCATATATAAAGCAATAAATTGATAGCTATGCGCTTCCTGTTTTATTATGATGTATAATCCTGGGGAAGCAGGTGGGAATGAAAAAATATAATAATTGTAATGGGAATGTACTTTTCCTAATTCTAATTGCTGTCGTGCTATTTGCAGCACTGTCCTATGCAATTTCGAATAGCGGAAGAGGCGGCGGCGATACCTCCAAAGAAAAAAGCGTGATTATTGCAAGCCAGATAACAGAATTTGCAACAAATATGCGTTATGCTATTCAGCGCATGACTATCATGGGAACGGCAAGTGCGGCTATAGAATTCCATCCCAACGGAAGTTGTTCTCCGACCTACATGCTTTGTAATACAGGCGAAAACTGTCTATTTGCGCCCGAAGGTGGAGCGATAAACTTCGTAAAATTGCCACAGGAAACATTTTCCGGGGCAAGTGGTGGCATGGGATATCCTGGTGATGCAGCTTCTGAATTCACAACTAATTTCTGGTTAGAATGTACTCCCGATATGTATGATTGGGGTCATGGAACACCTGCAGGTGACAGGGGGTTCTTTTTACTTAATGTAGCCGAGCAGGTTTGCCATGCTTTTAATGAAGGTGTCGGAATTGAGGGTATACCGGGTCATGATTATGTTATGACAGATGAGGTCAATTTTATGGAGCATTGTATACAAAGAAATGACGGGACCTTTCAGATAGGCTTTTTGCTTCAAGCTTTTTAAAAATATAAAAAGTTTTGATTACTCCTTACTTATCTAATACCGCTCCGCCACCGACCGCTTTGTAGAGTGTAATTTTAGAATTGATCTCGCCGGCTTTTTGCAAAATTAGATTTTGCTGGGCGGTGTAGAGTTCCCGTTTTGAGTCCAATACAGCAAGATAGTTTTCTATACCCGCATCGTAACGCATAGTACTAAGCTCGGTTCTTCTTTTTGCAGCATTAACAAGATCACTTTGTGCTTTAACGCGCTCGTCAAAAGTGCTGACAGCGCTTAAAGCATCAGAGACTTCGCGGAATGCAACTTCTATGGTGTTCTCATAGTTTACTACAGCGATATCCTTTCTAATTTCGGCAAGATCCAAATTATTTTTTAAACGCCCTCCTGTAAATATTGGTAAGGATATCTGCGGAGAGAAAGTCCAAACTTGTGAGGCATTATCAAAGAGATTATTAAACTCGCTTGACGTATAGCCGCCAGTTGTCGTTAGGGAAACGCGCGGGAGGAATGCAGCCCTGGCGGCACCGATATCTGCATTGGCACTGTAAAGCTGATACTCAGCTTCTATAATGTCTGGCCTTCTAACCAAAAGATCCGATGGCATTCCCACAGGAAATTCCAAGCTAAGTGTATTCAAATACTCTTCTTCATACATGTCCAGGTCAGGCATTTTGTCAGGTGTACCAACGAGCAACCGCAGTGCGTTTTTATCCTGAGTGATGGCATTTAGGAACTGATATAAATCAACACGGGCTTGTAAAAGTAATGTTTCAGCCTGAGCCAGTTCCAGATCTGTGGATATGCCTTCCTCTGCACGCTTGGAAATAAGGTCATAGGATTGCTGGCGTGTTTCAAGGGTATCTTCCGCAAGCTTTAAAAGGGATTGGTTCGCGCGCAGTGAAGTATAAGCTGCTGCTATATCGGAAATCAGGGAAATCCTGACCGTTTCAAGGGCGGAGATAGTGGAAAGATAGTCGTTTAGTGCCGCCGTGTTCAGGCTCCGGACACGTCCAAAGAAGTCCAGCTCATATGCAGTAAAACCAAGATTGACGCTGTAATTATCAAATATGAAGCTTTGGTTTCCTCCTCCGGCTTGTTGTGGTCCTTGTATACGGCCTGTGCTATTGGCATTTATTTTCTGTCTTGTATATGCACCATCAAGACTGACATCTGGTACAAAGTCACTTCTTTGTATTCCGTATAATGTGCGCGCTTCCTCAATGCTTAAAGCTGCTGTTTTAATGCTATTATTATTTTCCAAGCCAAGGGCGATCAAATTTTTAAGAGTCTCATCCTGATAAAAATTAAACCAGGAAATATCTTGTAAAATCTTTTGTGCATCGCCACTAAGCCCAGGATCATAAGCACGTCCGTCGGGATAGCTGGACGGAATGGGCAGTCCGAAACTCCCCAATGACGGAATGAAAGAACAACTGGATAAAAGCAAACAGGTTGTGCCGATTATAAGACCTTTACGCATTTTTATCCCCTTCATATGGATACGCTTCTCCGCGATCTTCCCGACCTTGAACAACCTCTTCATGTTTAAACATGCGATAAACCCAGATAAAGAAATACGGTGCAAAGAAAACTACGAAAATCGTTGTTGCCGTGATACCACCTAGAACACCTACACTTATTGCATTTTGTGCACCTGATCCCGGACCTGAAGCAAGAGCTAAAGGCATTACTCCCAGTATGAACGTCAAGGATGTCATCAATATAGGACGCAGACGTTGTTTTGCCGCAACATAGGCTGCGTCATAAGCGCTCATTCCCTCTTGGAAATTTGTTTTTGCAAATTCCACAATAAGAATTGCATTCTTTGCGGCCAGCCCGATAGTCATTAGAAGACCGACCTGGAAATATACATCGTTGGCAAGCCCTCCATCGACCCAGAGTCTTGAACCCCATGTTGCAAGAACAGCACCAAAAATCCCAAAAGGCACAACAAGCATAATAGAAATTGGTATAGCCCAGCTTTCATAAAGGGCAGCCAAAATCAAAAATACGGCCAGCGCAGAAATTATATATAATAATCCTGTCATATTCCCTGATTGGGTTTCTTCGTAAGATAGCCCTGTCCATTCAATCCCAATTCCGTCGGGAAGCTCATCAGCTATTCTCATCACTTCCTGCAAGGCCTCACCAGTACTTATACCCTCGACATTGGCACCTTGTATTTCCCTGGAAGAGCTACCATTAAAGCGTGTTAATTTTGGTGAACCATATGTCCACTGTCCGGATGCAAGTTCTATGAGTTGCACCATTTCACCATTGTTATTACGGACATACCAGTCATCAATATCTCCAGGCAGCATACGGTAAGGAGCATCGGCTTGGACA
>NZVS01000032.1 GCA_002701555.1 Alphaproteobacteria bacterium
GCACCCACAATGGCAAAATTGCATAGAGAATTTCCAGCATTACCGATTAATTATCCCTGCAATCCAAATGCCATAGATGACCGACCGATAACAGGCGAGCGGGATTACGAGATATCCTATTTCAGAAAGCTGGACAGGCTGAATAAAATCCGTTTTCCGGCAAATCCTGAAACCTGTCAGGACGAGCTTACCATCGGGCCCATAGGTGCGCCACCTAGTATGTGCAGATGAAAATGAGAGACTTCCTGCCCTCCATTTGATTTTGTGTTGGCAATAGTGCGGAAACCCTCTTCTTCCAAATTTTTCATCTCGGCAATTTCAGCTACAGCATCAAACAAAGCCGCTTTTTCATCGGAACTGGCACGCTGGCCAAAATCATGGATATCGGTGTATTGGCCCTTAGGTATTACAAGTACATGAACGGGAGCCTTCGGTGTTATATCGTTAAAAGCCAGCACATGCTGATTCTCCAAAACCGTGTCATTGGGTATTTCCCCGCGCAGGATTTTTGCAAAAATATTGGACTCATCATAAGCCATTCCGGTCTCCTTTTCTCCGACTCTTTGTCTTCTCCCAAGTTTTTCTTTTTTTCCAACCAAGAGTCAAATTATTTTAACGAAGCACTATAAATAGCTGGATTTACGGTGTTTTTCCTGTTAACATTAGGACACACTAATAAATACATAATAATAAAAAAAGTGTAAGGGAGCACCTGCCAATGTCTGAAAAAGGATACTGGATAAACTGTATTCCGGTTTCACATTCTTCCAATGAGAATTTTTCTCATGACCTTTACAATGCCTCTATAGATGATTTTCCTGAAATGTCTGTAACAGCGGCAAGTCCTGACATGGCTGTCCAGAAGCTTCGCGATAAACTTGCCAAGGTCAAGAAATATTACGAGCTAACCGGACGTACCTTGCCACAAAAACATAATCGCCTCATGCCAAATCCTAAGAAAAGTTCTTCAGGCGGCTGGATGTCAGTTTATATAGATATTGAATAGAACTATTTTTTGGTGTCGTACGTAAGACGTGATTTGAGCATCTTGTAATAATATCTGCCCGGCACTGTTTCACCATTTACACTGGCATAATATGGATGTGTTCCCATATGAACATAGCCATTACTTTCGTAAAGATTTATCGCCATATATTGCGTTTCACGTACATCAAGATTCAAGACTTCCAGATTTTCACTGCGCGCTGTTTCTTCCAGAAACTTTAAAAGTTTCGTTCCCAATCCATGACCTCTGGCCCAAGGTGTAATGAATAAAGATGTCAATTGTCCGGCAAAACTTTGGGCCTCGTTATTACGAGGAGGCAAAACAAGCTGGGCTGTACCGCATATTGTTTCGTCAAGGCGTGTTACAAATAACAAACGTGACGGTATGGTGACAACGCCCTGCCAATACCGTTCCATAACATCCCGGGAGGGTGTATCAACCCAACCAAAACCGCCGCCATCTTGGATTGCAGCGTCTGTCGCGTCACATAGATCATTCAGATCACCTGTGCTGAGTGGGTCAATGACCAGTTCTACGCTTGAATTTGTCTTGAGATCTTCGGGCCTTATATGATTTGCCTGCGGCATACATGTCCTGTCTCGTAAATGAATGGCTTAACCATAGTATAACATATCTGTTAAACAGAAAAACAGGGGTATTTCATGCCGCTATGCATTAGATAAAAAACTGCCAGTGCAAATTAGACCTTTATCCTGAAACTTCGCTCTCATTCTTTTTACTTGAATCTTTGGTTCTGGCAAATGATATTACGGCCCCACCAATGAGCACAGTCATTGTAATTATTAGAGAAATCATCGGGTCGATTTTACCAAAGATATGACTGTAAAAAATCTTAGCACCGATAAATATCAGCACCACTGACAATGCGTATTTCAGATATTTGAAACGTTCAAGCAAGGCCGCCAGCATGAAGTACATCGCGCGAAGCCCAAGTATCGCAAAAATATTGCTCGTGAAAATGACAAAGGTGTCAGAAGAAATCGCAAGCACTGCCGGAATGGAATCCATGGCAAATAATAAGTCAGCAAACTCGATCGTAATAAGGGCCATAAATAGAGGTGTCAGGTGAACACGTGGGATACCGGATAGCTTTGCCTTTTTCCAGATAAAAAAGCGGTTGCCCTTAAGCTGGTTTGTAACATTGAAATTGGCCGTAAGTACTTTCCGGATTTTGCTGTTTTCCAGATCAACCGCATCATCTTCATCGGTCAGCATAATGCGGACTCCCGTATAAACAAGAAGACCCCCGAAAATAAACAAGATCCACGAGAATTGGGCTGTTATATACGTTCCCAGCGCAATAACAATGCCCCGTAGGATAAGTACACCTAATATTCCCCAAAAAAGGACGCGATGCTGGTATTTAAGCGGGATGCCGTAATAACCAAAAATGACAGACATTACGAAAATATTGTCCAAAGACAAGCTTTTCTCAACAAGATAGGCTGTAAAGAAAGGGACGGCGGTTTCGGTACCGAAATGAAACCAGATATATATTCCATAAAATATTGAAATAGCTATATAAAAGAATGTGAGATAAAGGCTTTTTTTAAAGCTTAGGGCTTTATCTTTCTTATTAAGTACACCCAAATCAAAAATAATCAAAACGCCAACAATGGAGAGGAATCCAAGCCATAGGCCAAGGGATTTCCCTATCACTTCTGTTGACATTAAATCTAAAAAATAATCCATAAATTTAAAGTTGGCTGTCTTTTTCCAGTCTCATATATATTTGGGTGTCAGTCTTTACGATTTCAATGCTACAGTCCAGATATAATTAGAAGTTTTTGTAAAGCTTGACGAATTCGGTGATAAAACCATATCTGTTACCAAGTACAATTTATCAAAACGGCAAAGGATTTGAACTTTATGGACGATCAAAAATGGCGCTCAACGACGATATTGGCTTTACGCAAAAATGGAAAAGTAGTGGTCGCAGGTGACGGACAGGTATCTCTTGGTCAAACGGTTATGAAATCCAATGCCAAAAAAGTAAGAAGGCTCGGAAAAGATAAATCCATTATAACCGGCTTTGCAGGTGCAACCGCCGATGCATTCACACTCTTTGAAAGACTTGAGGCCAAGCTGGAGGCGCATCCAGGTCAACTGACACGTGCATGCGTAGAACTTGCCAAAGACTGGCGAACTGATAAATACCTTCGCAAACTGGAAGCTTTGATGGCTGTATGTGATAAGGAGACATCCCTTATACTTTCGGGTACGGGTGATGTGGTAGAGCCTGAGGATGGTATAATAGGTATCGGATCTGGAGGTAATTATGCTCTAGCCGCGGCACGCGCCCTTATTGACCAGAAAGACATGGATGCGGAAGAAATAGCCAAACGCGCCATGAATATTGCCGGTGACATATGTGTTTACTCAAATCATAATATTGTTATCGAAACCCTTTAAATCCACTTTAAAAAGTACAGGTAACTATTCATGACTGAAACTTTTGACGTACCTTCTTTTTCACCACGTGAAATCGTATCTGAACTGGACCGCTATATTATAGGTCAAAAGGACGCTAAGCGTGCTGTGTCTATCGCACTGCGTAACCGTTGGAGACGTATGCAACTGGATAAGGATTTGCAGGAAGAGGTTTATCCAAAAAACATCCTGATGATTGGCCCTACAGGCGTTGGGAAAACCGAAATTGCCAGACGACTGGCAAAACTTGCCCAAGCCCCCTTTACTAAAGTCGAGGCAACCAAGTTCACCGAAGTCGGTTATGTCGGTAAGGATGTGGAATCTATTATTAGAGACCTTACAGAAGTCTCCATTCACATGACACGTGAAAAAATGCGTAAAACTGTAAAGGCACAGGCTGAACTGACCGCCGAAGACCGTGTTCTCGATGCGCTTATTGGCAAAGATGCCAGCGATACCACGCGTCAGGCCTTCCGTAAAAAACTACGCGAAGGTGAGTTGAACGAAAAAGAAATAGAGCTGGATTTACAAGATACCTCCAGCCCCTTCCCAACATTCGATATTCCCGGAATGCCTGGTGCGTCAATGGGGATGATTAATATTGGTGACATGATGGGTAAGGCCATGGGTCAGGGTAAGACTAAAAAACGTAAAATGACCGTCGAGGAATCTTACGAAATCCTCATCGCCGAGGAAGCGGACAAACTTCTTGATGAGGACAAAATCATCTCAACAGCTCTTGAACTGGTTCAGCAAAACGGAATTGTTTTTCTGGATGAAGTTGACAAAATCGCTCACCGATCCGATGCACGCGGCGGCGATGTTTCCCGGGAAGGTGTGCAGCGTGACCTCCTCCCCTTAATTGAGGGCACGACTGTTATGACTAAACACGGGCCTGTTAAAACCGATCATATTTTGTTCGTAGCAAGCGGCGCCTTTCACTATGCCAAGCCATCTGACTTGCTAGCTGAATTGCAGGGACGCTTGCCTATACGTGTTGAGTTACGCGCTTTAACCCAAGAAGATTTCAAGAAAATCCTGACAGAAACAGATGCCTGCCTTATCAAACAGTATAAGGCATTAATGAAAACTGAAGGACTGACACTTGAATTCACAGATGATGCAATTGATGAAATCGCCAAAATTTCTTTCGATGTAAATGAGACAGTCGAAAACATCGGGGCACGCCGCCTGCTGACCGTTATGGAACGCCTTCTGGATGATATTTCCTTCAAGGCATCCGATATGGATGGCGAAACAGTGAAAATTGATGCTGATTACGTTCGCGAACATGTTGCCGATTTGGCGGGCAGCGCCGACCTCAGCAAATTTATTCTTTAAAATAATCTTATTAAGTATCTGTATTTTAATAAAAAATGACGTCATTTAGTTCGTTTGCATTTTTTTGCATGAGATGTCTCCACTCCCTTACGGTCGGTCGAAATGACGAACGGTGCAGGCACATCACCTCAAGCGCAGTCGAGAGGTCTATTGGATTCAAGCCATGAGATTTTTAGATTGCGCTATCGCTCTACTCGAAATGACAGCAAGAGAGATAGTAATACGTGTATTACAAATATTACTTGTATTTTTTGTAATATATGTGTTATATTAGTTATAGCAAAACAAGAAGGAGACAAAGTGCCGACAACTATTAGACTGGAGAAGGACATTGAAGACAGACTTAATCATCTGGCCGAAGAAACCGGCCGGAGCAAGTCTTTCTACATCCGTAAGCTGATTGACGATTATTTGGACGACCTTGAAGACCTCTATATCGCCCAGCACCGTATGGAAACATTTTCCGGCTCTATAACATTAGAGGAATACAAGAAAAAATATGGTCTGGACGATTGAAATTGCTAACAAAGCTGAAAAAGAACTCTCAAAATTAGATAAAAATGTTCAAAAACAAATAATACATTATCTGGAAACGAAAATCCTCACCGCCGAACACCCCCGCGTTTTTGGAAAATCCCTAACACATGAATTGTCCGGATACTGGCGTTACCGCGTGGGCGATTACCGCATTATGTGCCATATAAATGATGAAAAAGTCACCATTATGGTCGTAAGAATCGGCCACCGCAGTAAAGTTTATAAATAGGCTTTAGATTTCTCAACTCCCTTACGGTCGGTCGAAATGAGGAACGGTTCAGGCATATCACCTCGAGCGCAGTCGAAAGGTCTGTTAGGCTCAAACTATGAGATTTCTCGATTGCGCTATCGCTCCACTCGAAATGACGGATGTTAAAGGCGCGACTGTGGCGTTGATATTAAAAAGCATTGCCTATATCCGAATTTACGTCAAGGTTTTAGCAGAATTCGGGCCGATACAGTCATAGAAACCGTTGTTTCCCCCGGCTCGGCAGAGGCTTTATTCATTGCGCCGCCATCCATTTGTGCCATTTCAGCGCGCATCATCGGCATTGGCCTCGGGTTACCAACATTGTCAGCATTGATTTCAATAAATTGAGTTGTTGATTTACCCAGTGCATCGGCTGCGACCTTGGCGCGTTCCTGCAATTTTTTCAAAGCCATTGTCATCAATTCGTCTTGTACTTCCTTTTGCTTTTCTGAGGACAGCGTATAAGACAGGTTACTGGTGAGAAAACCCATGCCTTGCAAATCAGTCACAAGCTTTAAAAACTCTTCGGCATTTTTACCTTCCAGGCTGATCGTTTGCTGACCGCGCCACTCGGCTTCTTCATTCTCATCAGCTTTGCCGTTTTCAGTCGGGCGTGGGCGGTAATTCTGCCAGACATTATAGCCGCCTGTTGAAACCTTCACGCTTTCAACTTCTTTTCCGGCCTTTAGCCCTTCCTGAATTTTACCATTGATTTCAGACTGGACATCCTTGGCGCTGTCGCCTGTAACTTCATAACGAAGTGAGGCAACAAGCTCGTCCTGCATTAATTCCAATTCTTCAGAGGCCGATAAATTCAATATGACCGATCCCTCAGGCGGGATGCGTGACATAAAACTATCGCTATTTCCATCAGTCTGGGCATTTGCTGCTGGTGAAAAAAGCAATAAAGCCGTTAGGGCTGGCAGGATAAAGCGGGACATAAATCAGGACCTTTCATGTTGTCGTCTACGGCCTTGTGGTATTCATCCAGCCAGGCCTGTTCATTTGCATTAAGTAATTTGGGTTCAATGAGCGACTTATCAAGAGGGACAAGCGTTATAGTTTCAAAACCCAACATTTTCCGTCCTGCTGAATTAACCTTACCCGTATCTTTAACGATCACCAGATTTTCAATACGTATGCCGTACTCGCCGTCCTTATAAAAACCCGGCTCGTTTGAGAGAATCATACCTTCTTTTAGAGGCGCATGGGAACGGCCAGAGATACTGGCGGCCTCTTCATGTACGCTTAAATAGACCCCCACACCGTGACCTGTGCCATGGGCAAAATCAAGCCCCGCATCCCAAAGAGGTTGGCGTGCCAGTGTGTCAAGTTGAGCACCCGTTGTTCCCTCGGGAAAGACAGCACGTGCCAGCGCTATATGGCCTTTCAAAACGCGTGTGAAATTTTCGCGCTGTTCTTGTGTTGGTGTACCAACCGCAACCGTACGCGTAATATCGGTTGTACCATCCTCATATTGGCCGCCACTGTCCAACAGTAAGATTCCATCGCCTTTAATGGCTTTATTGGTTTTGGGTGTTACGCGGTAATGAACGATTGCCCCGTTCCCTGCCCAGCCGCAGATTGTCTCAAAACTTGTATCTTTTAATAGACCCGTAGCTTCACGGTACTGGCGCAATTTATTAACGACGTCCAGCTCGGTAAGAGTGCCCTTTGGCGCTTCTTCTGCAAACCACTTAAAAAACTTTGTCAGGACCTGCCCGTCACGTCTGTGTGCTTGGCGAGAAGCATCTAACTCTGCCGGTAATTTGGCAGCCCTTGGCGCAATGATCGGGTCTGTTATATCGCATAGCTGTGCCTTGTCATTTTCGAGAATATTTTTAAACCATACCGGAGAACGTTTGTAATCCAGCCCAATTTTTTGGTCATGGGTTGCCAAAATCTTCATATCCGCTTCAAGCTGTAAAGGAGATTGGATTGTTACGCGATTACCAAGTTTTTTCCGTACCTCGTCAGGTACTTTGGGAGGGTCAATATACCAAGTCACATTCCCTTCCTTGTCAATATCTGCATATGATAGGGCAATCGGCGTATGTGCAACATCACTCCCCCTGACATTTAAAAGCCAAGCAATAGAATCAGGTTGTGTAATTACAAAGTGATCAAGGTCAAAGCTTTTGATTTTCTCCGTAATCAAGTTGCGTTTTTCCAAAGACGTACGACCAGCAAATTTTTCTTCAAATAATATAACTTTATCGTCAGGGCGCACAGGTTGGTTTTTCCAGACAGCATCAACAAGGTTTTTTGAAACGGGCTTTAATCCTATGCCCTTGGATTTTAATGTCTGCTCGAATTCCGTTATTTGTGCGGGCGTGTGAAGATAGGGGTCATAACCAATTACTGCACCCTTTTTTACATTTTCCGCGATCCAGTCCGAAGCTTTGTTTTCAAAAATATCGCCTGTTTTATAAAGATTCGCATCTACTTCTGCATTAATTTGTAAAGTGTAACGTCCATCTGTCACAATATACGCAGCATCACCCAATACAACTCCAAGTCCCGCAGATCCCGTAAACCCAGTAAGCCATGCAAGACGCTCAGCGTAAGGTGCCAAAAATTCGCTTTGGAATTCGTCTGTTCTTGGAATCAAGAACCCGTCAAGACTGCTGGATTTAATCTCGTTCCTTAAATCTTTTAAGCGCGTAGAATGTGACATAATTGGCCTCCCTTTATACATCCAACCGTATTACATGGATAAATGATTATCTGCGACGGTGGACAATTCCAGTTATTCGTGGCAAACATAATACGCCTTTTAGAAACAAGGATAAAGAGCGATGTCGAAATGGAAACCTGTCCGTAAAGCTGTCTTTCCCGTTGCGGGACTGGGTACGCGCTTTCTGCCCGCCACAAAGGTTATGCCCAAAGAGATGCTTCCACTTGTTGACCGTCCTTTGATACAGCACGCCTTTGAAGAAGCGCGCGAAGCAGGGATTGAGGAATTTATCTTTGTTACAGGCCGCCACAAAAATATGCTGGAAGAGCATTTTGATTTTCAGCCTGAGCTTGAGGATACTCTGAAATCACGCGGCAAATTTGATATGCTTGAGGCGATCAAAAGCTCTGAAATCAGTGAAAACCAGCTCTTTCTTACACGTCAAACGCGCCCACTCGGACTAGGCCATGCGATTTGGTGTGCTCATAAATTAGTTGGAGATGAGCCTTTCGCCATTTTATTACCAGATGATGTTGTTCTTGCCGACACACCTTGCCTCAAACAAATGGTCGACTCTTATAATGAAACAGGCGGCAATCTTGTATCTGTCATGGATGTACCCCGGGAACAAACAGCCAGTTACGGAATTCTAGATACGGGCAAAGAAAACGGCAACCTGATCGAGGTCAAAGGACTGGTTGAAAAGCCCAAACCGGAAGATGCTCCCTCTACATTATCGGTAATTGGGCGCTATATTCTGCAGCCAGAAGTATTTACGCATCTTTCAAAATTTGAGACAGGTGCGGGCGGGGAAATACAGCTAACCGACGCAATGGCCAAGCTTATCGGCAGCCAACCCTTCCATGGTTATCGTTATGAAGGGCAAAGATATGATTGCGGCAGTCGGTTAGGTTTTATCGAAGCTAATATTGCTTACTCGTTAAAAGATAAGGAAATCGGTGACGATGTACGGCAGATCTTACAAAAATACGGGAGTTCTCAGTCGTGACACCAGAGCCAACCAGCCACAGTTTTGATCCAACAATTCTCCGTGAATACGATATTCGGGGACGTTTGGGGGAAACACTGACAGAACACGACGCCCTTATGTTGGGACGCGCTTTTGGAACAATGGTAAAACGTCGTGGTGGGCATAAAGTCGCAATTGGTTACGACGGGCGCGAGACCTCACCGCATTTTGCAGACAAGCTGAGCGAAGGCATCGTATCAACCGGCCTTCATGCCGAACTTATCGGGTTATGCCCCTCCCCTATGCTCTATTACACAGTTAAGGAATATGGAGCGGATGCGGGTGTTATGGTGACAGGCTCACATAATCCGCCTGAATATAACGGTTTTAAGATGCTGTTCAAAGACGGGCTTGTCTATGGTCCGCTTGTGCAGGAACTGGGCGACATTGCAGCAAAAGGTGATTTTGAACAAGGTCAGGGGCACAAAACCCAGATTGATGTTGCCTCCTCTTATGTTGCGCGACTGGTTAAAGATTTAGACTGCGAAAAAGATTTTAAAATTGCCTGGGATAATGGAAATGGCGCTGGCGGGAATGTTTTAAAAGACATGGTTGAGCATCTTCCGGGCGAACATATAATTTTGTTTGATGAGGTAGATGGTACATTCCCTAACCATCATCCTGACCCTACAGTAGATGCCAATTTGGCTGACCTGATCGATGTTGTTAAGCACGAAAACTGTGATTTCGGGATCGCTTTTGATGGCGATGCAGACCGCATTGGTGTTGTTGATGAAAAAGGCAACATTTTGAGATGCGATATATTAATGGCGGTTTACGCCGCTTCTGTTCTGAGTGAGTTTCCAAATTCGGCCATTGTAGCAGATATTAAATGCTCACAAGTCCTTTTCGATGAAATTGAACGACATGGCGGAAAACCGGTCATGTGGAAGACGGGGCATTCCCTTATAAAATCAAAAATGGCGGAAGTAAAAGCGCCTCTTGCAGGTGAACTTTCCGGCCACATCTTCTTTGCCGATAAATATTATGGTTTCGATGACGCTCTATATTGCGCCATACGGCTGATCAATATCATTGCGGAATCAGGCAAGTCACTTTCAGAACTTTCCAGCCACTTACCGGTTCTTTATTCAACGCCTGAAATTCGCATTGAAGTTGATGAGGCAGAAAAATTTTCTAAAATTGATCAATTGGTTTCCGCATTGAAAACGCAGGAAAACGACTCATTTCAGGTGAATGACATTGATGGTGCACGGGTTACAACAGATGACGGTTGGTTTCTCATCCGTGCCTCAAACACACAAAATGCCTGGGCAACCCGTGTTGAGGCGAATAGTGAAGACGGCCTTGAACGGCTTAAATCCATGTTAAA
>NZVS01000033.1 GCA_002701555.1 Alphaproteobacteria bacterium
GAGAAAATTGATGGCAATATATGAAACCGTGTACATGGCACGTGCCGATTTGTCGGCAAAACAGGTCGAAGACCTGACAACAAAATTCTGCGACCTTCTGAAGCAGAACAAGGGAAAAATCCTTAAAACTGAAAACTGGGGTATCCGCAAACTGGCTTACCCAATCAACAAAGCCAAACGTGCGCATTATGTTTTAATCGAAAGCGACACTACAGGCGAAACTCTTGTTGAAGCAGAACGCGTTATGCGTCTTGAAGATGACGTTGTTCGCTTTATGACGATTAAGCTGGACGAGCCTACAAAAGACCAGTCCGCAATCCTGAACGGTTCAGATGATGAGAAGGAGGCCGCATAATGGCAACTGAAGATAAAAAGACACCTGCAAAGAAGCCTTTCTTCAAACGCAGAAGAAGCTGCCCATTCACAGGGCCAAACGCACCTGACATTGACTGGAAAGACGTTGGTCTTCTAAGTCGCTTTATTTCAGAGCGCGGAAAAATCATGCCTTCACGTATTACTTATGTTTCCCAGAAGAAACAGCGTGAACTGGCCAAGGCGATCAAGCGCGCACGTTACATGGCTCTTATGCCTTACGTGCAGATTGAAAGCGATAATTCTCGCGGACGCCGCTAAACAAACTTATATTTGAAAGATAAAGGATTAAATCATGTCTTCACAAATTATACTCTTAGAGCGTGTCGATAATCTGGGCGAGATGGGTGATGTAGTATCAGTCAAGCCTGGTTTTGCACGTAATTACCTATTGCCGCAAGGCAAAGCCCTTCGCGCAACAAAAGAAAACGTTGCTTACTTCGAAGAGCAGAAGAAAACATTTAAAGCTGACAGCGACAAACGCAAAAAAGAAGCAGAGGCAACATCCAAAAAAATGGATGGACTTAAAGTTACTCTTATTCGCCAAGCCGCTGAAGCCGGACAACTATTTGGTTCTGTAACAGCCCGTGATATTGCTGATGCCGTGAATGAAGAAGGTTTTAAAATTGAGCGTAACCAAGTTCAGCTCAACCAGAACTTCAAAATGATCGGTCTTTTTGATGTCGATGTTATTCTTCACCCTGAAGTGAAAACACCAGTAACAATCAACATCGCCCGTTCACAGGAAGAAGCTGAAGTACAGGCCAAAACTGGTAAAGCACTTATCGCTGGAAACGAAGATGACGAACCTAAACAGTCTCGAAGCGAAAAAGCAGATGAGCGTTCAGAAGAAATGAAGCAGGACATGTTGGAAGATTCAGCCCTAAAAGCTGAAGAGGAAGCCAAACGCCTTGCAGAAGAAGAAGCTGAAAAAACTCGCAAAGCAGCTGAGAAAAAAGAAGCTGCTAAGGCTGAGGCCGCAGCAGAAGAAGCAGAAGACGACGAAGCTGAAACTGCTGAAAAAGAGTAAGCCTTTTTCAAATAAGATTTTAAGGAAGCCGGATTTATTCCGGCTTTTTTTATTTAATCGGCACAGTACAAATCATCCATAGATTATTGAATTTTCCTTGACCACTTTCTTTTCATTCTATTTAGTGCATATGTTTAATAAACTCACACAGGAAAGTTTCTAATTAGTGGCCACATCCACCGAAGCATCAACCAGCACAAAACATCTCAAAGCTGTTAACAACGGTTTGACGATTGAAAACTTGTCAAAATCTTATAAGAAAAAGCCTGTGCTTCGTGATGTTTCAATGTCTGTTAAACCAAAAGAGGCTGTTGCTTTACTTGGACCTAATGGTGCGGGAAAGACTACCTGTTTTTACATTGTCAGCGGGTTAATTAAAGCCGATAGCGGTCATGTCTGTCTTGATGGTGTCGATATTACTCATTTGCCGATGTTCCAGCGTGCACGTATGGGTATCGGGTATTTACCGCAAGAAGCATCCATTTTCCGTGGGCTAAATGTAGAAGACAATATTCGCCTGGTTCTACAAGCCCAGGATATGCACAAAGACCGTGCGGAGGCGCTACTCGAGGAGCTCTTATCCGAATTCTCGATCTCCCACCTTCGTAAAACGCCATCAGTCGCTCTCTCAGGTGGAGAACGCAGACGCTGCGAAATTGCCCGGGCACTTGCCGCACGCCCGCGCTTTATACTGCTGGATGAGCCTTTGGCAGGTATTGACCCGATCGCGGTTAATGACATCCGTGAGCTTATAGGACAGCTTAAAAACCGCGGTATTGGAGTCCTTATCACAGATCATAATGTTCGTGATACGCTTGGTATAGTTGATCGCGCTTATATCCTCCATGACGGTGTCCTTCTGATGGAAGGATCCCCTGAAGCAATCGTTGATAATGAAGACGTTCGCCGCGTCTATCTTGGTGAAGGGTTTTCACTGTAAATTTTTATTTGCCGTGCTAAACTCAATAGCATGAGTAATAAACCAACCACCCCCCATCTCGACCTCAGGCAGACCCAGTCCCAAAACCTGGTTATGACCCAGCAAATGCAGCAGGCCGTTAAGATTCTGCAGCTCTCAAATATTGAACTTAAGGACTATTTGGAGGAAATACTCGAAGAAAACCCTCTTCTTGAAAAAGACGAAACTACACCTGACAGCGATGACAGTCCGGATGACGGAATGTCAGAAAAGGAAGAACTCCTGGCCGATAATATGGATGATTTCGATGAGGGATCCTACATGGCTGCCGCTGGTAAGGGGAGTGACGGACGCTATGAAGGCGGAGATGACTCTCTTGCCAATACAATCTCTGATAAAAAATCCTTACGCGAGCATTTGGTTGGCCAAATCCAGACATCTTTTTCAGATCAGCGTGATCGCATGGTTGCAACCTTGCTGATTGATGAACTGGATGAGAGCGGTTATTTGAGAAGCCAGGGCGAGGAGTTGACTGAGAAACTTGGTTGTTCACAAGAGCGATTAGACACCCTTCTTCCTGAACTAAAACATTTTGAACCAACAGGTATTTTCGCAAAAGACCTTGCAGAATGTCTTGCGCTACAACTGGAAGAACGCGGTAAACTGACCGATGAAATGGAAATTCTGCTCGACAATCTGGCTCTCCTTGCACTGCATGACTACAAAAAACTCGCGAGTTTATGTGAGGTTGACGAAAACGAAGTCAAAGATATGGCTACTCAAATTCGCAGCCTCCAACCAAAGCCCGCATCAGATTATGACCATTTTATAAGCCAGACAGCTATACCAGATGTTCTGATGAAGAAACAAGCTCGTGAGCTGGGCGGCGGATGGCGCGTAGAATTAAATCAGGATACCTTGCCGCGTGTTTTGATTAATAACGAATATTACACAACGGTTTTGAGTAAATCGGATAAGGACGATAAAACCTATATCCGCAACCAGCATGCAGCGGCAAGTTGGCTGGTCAAAGCCCTTGACCAGCGCGCGCAGACTATTTTAAAGGTTGCCGCGGAAATCGTAGAAGAGCAAAACGGTTTTTTCCTGTATGGCGTTGAATATTTACGTCCACTCACCCTAAAGGACATAGCAGAAAAAATAGAAATGCATGAAAGCACCGTATCGCGCGTGACTACAAATAAATTTATGGGAACACCACGCGGTATTTTTGAACTCAAATATTTCTTCACCTCCTCTGTTTCTTCATCTACCGGAAATGACAGCGTGTCATCCGAGGCTGTAAAGGCGCGTATCCAGTCCCTGATTGATACCGAAACACTGGACAACGTCCTTTCCGATGATTCAATCGTTACTTTGTTGGAAGAACAAGGCATTGAGGTCGCAAGACGTACAGTTGCCAAATACCGTGATGCGCTAAATATCCCCTCCTCTGTTCAACGTCGTAAAATTCTGAAAAATAAATCAAGATCATAAAGGCCAGATAACATGAAAATAGGATTTTTTGATTCAGGTTTAGGTGGGTTGATGATCATGAAGTCCTGCATAGATGTAATGCCTGAGTATGATTACATTTATTTGGGAGACACGCTTCATGTTCCTTATGGAGGACGCTCAAAAGAGGCTATATATGCCTTCTCAATTGCGGCAGTCGAGGAGCTTTTCAAGCGTGATTGCCAAATTGTCGTGATGGCCTGCAATACAGCAAGCGCAATTATTTTAAGAAAATTACAGCAGGAATGGCTAAAGGAAAACTATCCTGACAGACGCGTTTTAGGTGTCGTTGTACCAACATTGGAAGCAGCTTCGGAAAAAGGACATAAAAAAATTGGCCTCATAGCAACTGCCGGCACGGTGGAATCTGATGTTTACCGTGCTGAACTCAACAAAATAGACCCCGACATGGTCATTACCTCCCAACCCTGCCCCTTACTGGTCCCTTTAATCGAATATGGTCGCCGCGAATGGGTTGGCCCTATTTTGGGTGATTATCTTCAACCTTTGATAACAGCCAATGTTGAAAGCCTGATATTAGGATGTACCCATTATCCACTTCTTAAAGGAGAAATTCTCGCCCAGCTTTATGGTACAGGCACAGAGCTAATATCGCAGGATGAGATTATCCCTTATAAATTAAAGGATTATCTGGAGCGCCACAGCGATATGGCCGAAAAGCTTTCAAAAAAATCTTCGCAGCAGTTTCTGGTCACCGATTTAACGCCAACCTATTCGGCAACAGCCGAACGTATATTCGGCACGCCTTTACATCTGGAGAAGGTAACCGTATAAAATACATAAATTTAAGTGGGTTCATAAATGATTGATGTTTCATATCTTAAAGGTAAAAAAGTGGCCGTTCTTGGTCTCGGCCGTGCAGGCCTTGCTAATTGCATTGCACTTGAGTCGGCAGATGTGAAATACAGCGCTTGGGATGATAATGCACGTGCGCGCGAAGACGCCTTGGATAAGAGACTTAATATTGCAAATAGCATTGAGGATTTTTTATCCGCTACCGATATAATGATTATTTCACCTGGAATTCCGCATACACTTCCCGAACCCCATGCGACAGTAAAACTTGCGAAAGAACAGGGAATACCGCTTTACTCCGACATACATGTTTTCAGAGAAGCCGCACCTGATATGGATGTCATTGGTGTCACGGGCACCAACGGCAAATCGACCACCACCACTTTACTGGGGCATGTTTTGGGGGAAAATATGACATCACAAATAGGTGGCAACATTGGAATTCCCAGCCTTTCCCTGTCAGCTGAAACAGATGCAACCGTATTAGAACTGTCTTCCTACCAGATTGAGCTTACAGATAATTTAAACGCAAACGGTGTTGTCTGGCTGAATATTTCTCCTGACCACATAGACCGCCATGGAAGCATAGAAGGTTATGTAACTGCCAAACTCAGGATATTTGAACGTAACAAAGGTCAAGGCATTGCAGTAATAGGCATTGATGATAAACACTCAAAAGATGTTGCCGACCAAATTTCAAAGCGTGACGGCTGGACGGTTATTCCTGTTTCCATGACCGACAAAATTGATAACGGTATCAGCGTTATTGACGGACAGCTTTACAAGGATGGTAAATTCCAGATTGATATTTCCACCCTGCCGACCCTGAAAGGTGTTCACAACCATCAAAACGCGGCCTGTGTTTATGGCATTGCCTCTTATGTTTACAACATGGATAATGCCGTAATTCTTGCACAGCTTCAAAGTTTCGACGGGCTGGCCCACCGCCAGTTTGTTGTTGAGAAGAAAGGCAGTGTGACTTTCATTAATGACAGTAAGGCGACAAATGCCGAGGCCACAGCCAAGGCACTTTCTTCTTTTCAAAATATTTTTTGGATTGCCGGAGGACAAGCCAAGGAGGGTGGCTTATCAGGCCTTGAAATTTATAAGGACAGAATTGAAAAAACATATCTCATCGGGGAAGCTCAAGACGATTTCGCAGTATTCCTGGATAAACAAGATATGAATTACGAGAAGTGTTTTACCTTAGACAAGGCAGTTTCAGCCGCATATCGCGATGCATCCGGCGCCTCAAGCCCTTCTACTGTTTTACTGTCTCCGGCATGTGCCTCATGGGATCAATATAGGTCCTTTGAGCATCGCGGGGATGATTTTGAAACATTCGTAAAGAACATAAAATGAAATTGACATAAAACGTCAGCTCTGCTAGCTTCTTTCCTAATAAAATTAGGTGGGAGTAAATGGATTTTACAAATCTAGCACAATCGCATGAAGAAATTTGTCAAAGTAATTTAACTGAATTGCTCAAACTTGTTTCCCCTGTCCTATGGGCACAAAACCTAGCAGATGAGTCACAAGAGCTGAAAACAGGTTTCTTGAAATACTTTGTAGATGGTGACTTTATAGTATGGGAAAACATTGTCCCTGAGTTTTCCGGAACGAAAGAACAAAAGCTTTCACATATATTCTGCACCCAAGCAGAACGAAGCGGCAGCTTGATTTCTAATAAAATGCAAATTTTACCATCCTACTTTTTTAATTTTTTGGAAGGCATAATTCATGACGCTGACCTTGAGGGTGACGGAAAGGACAGTAGCACTGAATTATCTGTATTTTCCATGCCTAAAAGGCTCGATGCTGACGTATATAATCTTGGTTTTATTCAAATTCATTCAAGAGATAAGGAAATAAATTTCTCCCTTCCCGCAGTAATACTTCCTGATGATCACTATGATTTCCTTATTAGAAATGATAAGGCAGATCTATTGGAAAATATTGGGAAACTGGCCAGCCTAGTTAATCATGATTATCTTCACCATTTCACCAGTGATCTACTCGTGAAAACAATTGCCCGAAACCTTGAGCGTCATTCACATTTTATAAAAGAGAATTGGTATAATGATTTTCAGGGCGAGGGAAATGGACCAAAAGGATATGAAAGCTGGGCTTTGCTTAGTCATGCCAAAACTTTTCAAATGCGAATTCAGCAAGATACTACATTCGGAAAAACTTTTTTTAGTTTGATAGACAGAATATTTGATGACATTGAGAGCTTTTCGGCACTGGTGGAAGAAAAGCAATCTTACTCAAAAGAGCAAAACTATTTTTCAAATCTGGCTATATTTCTTCTAATGCGTGTCTTACCAACTGATCATCCAAAAATACTGGAATCTGCCGCACGTCAAAATGATATGCTGCGTGATACTGATTATTCCACATTCGAGCTGGCAAAAAACGCTTGGAAAGGTGAGGCCAAAAATATGCCCACACTGTTAAAACGTTTTTTTAGCGCCTCTCATATGAACATAAGTACAAAAATTCCTCCTGATGATGAACAATCCTTCCGCCTTGAATATATTCGGCGGATCGCCCCTGAAATATCATATGTTGTTACCGAACAGGCGCATTACACAGAGAAACCACCACACCAGATTCCAAACTTTATTGATCGCATAGAGAGAAAGAATGCCGCCATGGTCAAATCATTAGAAAGTGATCTTATTATGGATGGCTATTTTCAAAGTCCTTTCAATAAACCGCACTAAATTTTAAAACAATTTCCATGATATACTGGATGTTAAGCATTTCTAATTTATATTAAAATTAGAAGACTATGACGGGTATACATACGCCCGCTTGAATGGAAACAAACAGAATATAAAAGAAAAGGACACTTCTCATGGAATTGATCGTACATGGTAAACATCTCGACGTCGGTGACGCTTTGCGCACACACATGAAAGACAAGATGGAAGACATAAATGAGAAATATTTTAATCGCGCCATTGATTCAACCATTACAATTGGCCCGGAGGGAAGCTCCCAATACAAAGTACACATTTCAATGCGTGTTGGGAAAGATATACTCGTACAATCGACAGTAATAGCAGGCGACCCGTACGGATCATTTGATCAGGCGGCTGAAAAAGTTGCAAAACAGCTTCGCCGCTACAAAAAACGCCTTCGTGACCATCATGAGCGTTTGGAAGAAATTCCTGGTGAAACACCCGGCTTCCTCATAAAGGAAAATGTTATTGCACCTGAAAAACAAGATGATGGTGATGAAAAAGAAGAAGAGGTACTCGGCGATGGCGAGCCTGTCATCGTTGCAGAAATGACCCGCAATATCCAGAAAATGACTGTGTCGGAAGCTGTTATGCGTATGGATCTGGCAGGAGAATCAGCCATGTTGTTTAGAAACACAAAAACCGATGGGTTGAATATGGTTTATAAACGCTCGGACGGAAATATAGGCTGGGTTGATCCAGAGAGCTCAAAAGCACACGCTGCAGAATAAAATAAGTCTAAGTTCAGATTAAAGGAAACTGCCGCGTTGCGGCAGTTTTTTTTGTGCATACACCCGTTTTTTCTCTGGTCAAATACTTCCTAAAATCCTATTAAGCAACATATAAGGGTTCAGCTATAACTGCGTAAAGTTAATAAAACTGGATATAAGATATATTGAATATGCACATCTTAAACACAACCCAGATACACTTTGATTTCATTGAAGACAGCATCAAAGCCAATACTGTTGAGGATATTTTTCAGCACGTGGAAGCAGGTCTAAAAAATCTTGATAATAAAATTCGTTTTAGACGCATAAAGAAGATTCTCCGTCTGGGACATGAGGAGACATCGTATACTATCGGTAATGGGGTTGCTGTTCTCAATGCAAAGACTTTTGGGGTAAATAGAAAGGTTATTGGTTTTTTACGTTTGTCGAAGCCAGTGGATTTCAAGGCAGATGATGGTAAACAATGTGATCTTATAGCGGTTATTCTCTCTCCTCAAAATCACGGGCCTCTTCACTTACGTCGTCTATCGCGTGTGAGCCGTCTTCTAAAAGACACCAAAATAGTTGATAAATTGCGCGAAGCAGAAGATGTTGATGTCCTGAAAATACTTCTTGGCTCACCTGACGCTGCGGATAATTCCAAGGAAGTCGCTAAAGCCGCTTAAAAGAATTGTCTAGTGATGTTGTTCGAGATCTGAAAATCTTGTGAAATTTGGATCAAAGAACAGCTTGACGGGACCAATAGGACCATGACGCTGTTTACTGACAATGACTTCCGCAATATTGGCCGTATCTTGCAAGCGGCGTGACCAGTTTTCATAGCGTTCATTAAATTTTTCAACGGATTCGGAAGTTTTCTGGCTTGGCTCTTCTCGCGACAAATAATATTCCTCACGATAAATAAACATCACAACATCCGCATCCTGTTCAATCGAACCGGATTCACGCAAATCAGAAAGCATGGGACGTTTATCATCACGTGATTCAACCGCACGGGACAACTGGGACAAAGCCAGTACAGGCACTTCCAGTTCTTTGGCAAGAGCCTTTAAACCACGTGTAATTTCTGAAATTTCCAAAACCCTGTTTGATTCCGATTGCCGAGTACCATGTCCACGAAGCAATTGCAGATAGTCAACAACAACCAATCCCAGACCGTGCTGACGCTTTAATCGTCGTGAGCGTGTTCGTACTGCCCCAATAGACAAAGCGGGTGTGTCATCAATGTATAAAGGAACACTGCTCAAAGCATGGGCGGCTTGAGCAAAGTCACGAAACTGGTCTTGCGTGATCATCCCCTTACGAATGGCATCCCCTGAAATGTTCGATTGGTCTGCCAAAATACGTGTTGTTAGCTGATCGTGACTCATCTCAAGTGAGAAGAAAGCAGTAATTGCCCCCTCTTTACCACCGCTATCAGCAAATGCTTTTGCTGTGTTAAATGCAACATTAACGGCAAGAGCGGTTTTACCCATAGATGGGCGGGCGGCAAGAATAAGAAGATCGGAACTGTGTAACCCACCAAGTTTTTTATCCAGATCAACCAAACCTGTCGTTGCGCCTGTAACCTGGCCTTTTGTGTTATAGGCCTTTTCCGCTACATCAATTGCCGTAAAAACAGAATCCCGTAAAGTTACAAAGCCTTTTTTGGCATCCCCTGTTTCACCAAGTGCGAATAACTTTGCCTCGGCACCTTCAATGGCATCTGTCGCCTGTACTTCAAGATCAAAAGTCTGGGCCTCTGATATCATGTCAGAAGCAAGTGTAATCAATTCTCGGCGTAAATGAAGGTCATAAATAGTACGCGCATAATCTTCTACGTTAGAAAGGCTTACCACTGTTGCTGCCAAATCTGCCAAATAAGAGGCGCCACCAACATTTTCCAGCTCTTTATCTTTTTCAAAATAGGATTTTAACGTCACAGGTGATGCGGCTTGTCCACGCTCGGTAAGTGTCACAATGGCTTCATAAATACGTGAATGCGCCCCTGCATAAAAATGAGCCGGCTTAAGATAATCGCTGATCTCTTCTAACTTCCGGTTTTCAAGAAGAAGTGCACCCAGCAAACCTTGCTCGGCATCCAAATTAAACGGTGTGGCCATAGCCTGCTTACCGCTGCCTTCCGCGGAGTTATTATCTTGTTTTTTTTCAACGGCAGATGCGCTCATAAGTCTTTTTATACCAGTTACGGGTCCATCCTTAAAAAGATTTATTTTCGCAGTTCTTGGGAATAGCGAGGAACAAATCTATATCTTTTATAAGAGTTGGCTATAACACCTTGATTTTTGCCTCCCGTCAAGGCATTGTTTTCGGATAATCGGCAATGTAAAAGATAAAATTTATGGACACTGCAATAATCCCAGAGAATCTCGACCTTTCAACCGCTGCAGATATTTTTATCATTATCGTTGTGCTTATCTCTGCTGGCGTGGCATTTTTCAGGGGTCTCATACGTGAAGTCCTTACAATTGCAGGCGTAATTGGCGGATTGGCAGCGGCGGTGCTTTTTGGCGGCTCGCTAATACCCATGATGGAAGGCTTCCTTGGGGTAGGCGAAGGTGAAGAGGCAAAGAAACTTTTTGATATTATACCTTACGAGTATATAGCTATTGCACTGGCCTATGGCGCTGTGTTTCTTGGCGTAATTGTTGGCCTTTCGATCCTTAGTCATTTTTTAACAAAAGCAGCCGCCTCAATCGGACTTGGCCCGATAGACAGAACCTTGGGAATAGCGTTTGGCATTGCACGCGCCGTTTTATTGTTAGGTGTTTTATACCTTCCCGTTCATCTGATGTTTTCAGACAAGGACAAGGAAGCATGGTTTGGTAATTCAAATTTGATTGTTTATGTTGAAATGACATCTGATTGGTTGGCGGGCTACCTTCCTGACACAACCGACCAGACAGCCGAAGAGCGAATGGAATCAATGCCGAAAATTCTTAAAGATCTGGATATATTGAAATCACAGACGCCTTCAGATGGCTCGGAAGAAGAAGGAGACGATGCAAGTTCAACAATTATCATTTCTCCGGAGTATGAAGAGCGTGCCCGTGAAGAGTTGGAAACCCTCATAGAAACTATGGATGAGGAAGATGCCATCGAAATTGAAATTCCAGAAGACGAGAATTTAAACCAATAACATTATCTGGTAAGGGTGTCATTTAATCATGGAAGACCAAGATAAATTCAAAGACGAATGCGGTGTATTCGCCATTTTCGGACATAAAGATGCCTCGGCTTTAACGGCACTGGGTCTGCATGCCCTGCAACATCGTGGGCAGGAAGCTTGCGGGATCGTATCCCATGACAGCGATGTTTTTTATGCAAAGCGCGCGCTTGGACTTGTAGATGATACCTTCGGGCAGGCCTCTGTTATGTCACAGCTTAAGGGAAATATGGCCGTTGGTCATAACCGCTATGCAACAACAGGTGAAGGTCACATTAGAAATGTCCAGCCCCTTTATGCTGACTTGTCTTTTGGAGGCTTTGCTGTAGCCCATAACGGCAATTTGACAAATTCACTCCAAATCCGGCAGGATCTGGTGGAAAAAGGCGCTCTTTTCCAATCCACAA
>NZVS01000034.1 GCA_002701555.1 Alphaproteobacteria bacterium
ATTTTTTATACGCAAGGGGGCAAGATTCAGACTATTGTTTTAGAAAAGACAGGTTCCCGCTTTATGCGCTCCGCAACTATAATAGATTTCATCTATGCGATTATATTATGGTATTTTAAGGAATTGAATACTATTCCAATGTCTACTACTTGGGTTTTCGTGGGCGTTTTAACCGGACGGGAATTGGCGATCGCAACAGCCAACCGAGCAACATATAAATTTGGTTATGTTTTCCCGCTAATCGGGAAAGACTTTGCAAAAATGGTCTTGGGGCTGATGATTTCTGTCGCCCTGGTCCTGACTGTTCATTATATAATTAATCCGGTTGAGTGAACTTAAAGCTTATTTCAGCAAGCTTTTTTGCATATTTCAAAGGTTTCTGCTATAATACGCACATACACAAAATTGAAATTCCATACCAGTTTATTGATTTTGCTTTTAAAACACCGAAGTTTTAAAACGATTTTTATATTTTAAACAAGGAGATCTGTTATTACCTGTTCAATGAAAGACCTGACACACAAAACCTGTAAATGGCCGATTGGCGATCCACAGGAAGACGATTTTAAATTCTGCGGCGCCACTTCTAATTCAGAAGACAGCTCGTATTGCGAACTACATACCAAAATGGCTTATCGCACAAATTATGTATCCAAAAGCCAGAAACAAAAAGAGCTGGATAAAAAGCTTAAAAAGGCAGCTTAAAGTTCTAGATTTAAAAAACCGCGCATCAGCTAAAATGCTGAGCGCGGTTTTTAAGTAACATTTTTATCTTCAACCTATTTGAAGCTTTCCATATCAATCACAATACGGTGAGCCACACTTCCTTCTTTCAGGCGTGAAAACACATCATTAATGTCATCCATTTCCACCATCTCGCATTTCGGGTGAATATCATGCTTGGCGCAAAAATCCAAAACTTCCTGCGTGTCCTTAATACCACCTATTAGAGAGCCCTGGACGCTTCTGCGTCCCATTATCATTGGGGCTATATTTGGCTCTTCGACCGGGCCTACCTGACCCACCATCACCATAGTGCCCTTTACATCCAAAAGTGGCATGTATGGATTAATATCGTGTTTTACAGGTACAGTATTTATAATAAGATCCAGCGAACCTGCAGCTTTTTCCATGGCATCATCTTCTGATGAAATAATAACTTTATCTGCTCCATACTCTTTGGCTTCATCTTTCTTGTCAGGAGAGTGGGTAATCACGGTTACATCTGCACCCATGGCCTTTGCCAGTTTAAGGGCCATATGCCCTAACCCGCCCAATCCTGCAATACCGACACGACTTCCTTTGCCCACATTATGTTCTTTTAATGGGGAATAGGTGGTTATACCGGCACAAAGAATGGGGCCGGCTTTAGACAGGTCCAGCTTATCTGATACTGACAATACAAATTCTTCGCGAACAACTATATGTTTGGAATATCCACCTTGCTGAATATCACCGTTATGTCTGTCCTCACCACCATAGGTGGCGGTCATACCATCACGGCAAAACTGTTCGTCATCAGCCTTACATTGGTCGCATTCAAGACAACTGTCGACCATACAACCTACAGCAACATTATCGCCTTTCTTGTAATTTTTAACATCGGGGCCGACCTCGGTCACACGTCCGATGATTTCATGTCCCGGTACAACAGGGTATTTTGTCTGTCCCCAGTCATTTCTAGCCGTATGTAGGTCAGAATGACAGACACCACAATACAATATATCTATAGCCACATCATTTGATCTTAAATCTCGTCTTTCAAAGTGGAATGGTTCTAGATCAGCATCTTTTGAATGTGCGGCATAGCCTATGGTTTTCATGTTTGTAGTCCTTGGGTGTATGTTTAATCTCATCTCTTGCAATACTTAACGGTATTGACCAGAATATTGTTCCAGACTTTAAATAAAATGATCGAGCCAAATATCAACTTGAACCCATGTCACAGCAACATTACATGACGCCCAAAGGTTACCGTGTTCTTGAAAAAGAGCTTTACTGGTTATTACATGATGAGCGCCCGAAAATAGTCGATGTTGTCTCTTGGGCAGCCGGGAACGGGGATCGTTCAGAGAACGGCGATTACATTTATAATAAAAAACGTCTTCGCGAAATCGATAGGCGCGTGCGCTACCTGACCAAAAAACTTGAAAATACAACTATTGTTGATCCGGCCCGGCAACAGAATTTAACCCGTGTTTTTTTTGGTGCAAAAGTCAAATATCTGCGCGAAGATGATAGCGAAGTAACGGTACAACTTGTCGATGTCGATGAAGCTGATTACCGCGAGGGTAAAATTAACTGGCTTTCTCCTGTGGGGCGCGCCTTGTTAAAGGCTGAGGAAGGGGATGAGGTAAAGGTACTCACTGATCAGGGGGAAGAATACCTGGAAATTCTGGAGATTACCTATCCGTTAGATTGAGCATCCACATCACCACGCTTTTTTAGTACATTCCGCATTTTGAGATATTCCGCCAACACCCAGAACAATAAAGCCCATCCGGCACCAATGACCCACCCTGCAAGCACATCGCTTGGCCAGTGTACGCCTAGATAAACACGGCTTGCTCCAACGATAACCGATATAAGTATACCCAGTAACAATATATAGAGTTTGGCAGGTCGTGATTTTTCTGCCTGTGAAAGAATTACTGCCAAGGTAAGGTAAACAACAGTCGCCATAAAAGAATGTCCGCTAGGAAAAGCATTGGTAAATGTCATTGACCCATGCGGGACAAGATCCGGACGCGGTCGGTCAAAACCGATCTTTAAAAGATTGCTGAGAGCCGTACCGGTAATTACGGTTGCCAAAAGATAGAAGGCATGGCCTTTTAAATTCCTGAGAATTAAATAAATAAACACCGCAAGTGTTATGAGTGTCAAAGGTCCCATACCGCCCAGGCTTGTAAAATCACGTACCATTTCTTCAAACCATACCGGACCCAGCGGTGAATCGGTATTTCCCGATTCCCTAAGCATTAAGAGGATTTTCGTATCCAGTTCGTGACTATCGCTTTCCAAGACCTCATCCACGATTTCGCCAAAGACGATAAACATAGAAATTGATCCAATCATCCCTGCTGCAACAAGCGGCGCATTGTAGAAAACTTTAAAAAGTGATTTCATAAAATTATGGATTGCTGGCATGGAATTATTATCTCTTACAAATGTTCATAAAGAAACTATATTGTAGAGTATGAAAAAATCAAAAAAATATAATCCTTTCCGGAATTTAAAGCACTCATATGATGGCTTTCAAATGGCTTTGAGTGAAGATACATCTTTCCGGGTAAGTTGCATGCAATTTGTCTTTGGAGTATTGCTCGCAACAGGCCTTGTCGTTTACTTTAATTGGTCTGGCGCAACCTGGCTTATTCTAACCGCAAGCTTGTTCCCAATGATTATTATTGAATGTGTTAATACATCCATTGAGGCCGTCACTGACAAGGCAAGTCCTGAACGAAGCCACCTAGCACAAAAAGCCAAAGATATCGGGAGCGCCGCGGTATTGCTGACCCGTTTTTTTATCGCCCTTTGCTGGATCACCGCCATAGTTCTGGCAGTTTAAATTTTGTCTATTTCGTTCATCATAAATTTCAGCAATATACGCAAACCCCTATTAAATTTTCTGGGCTAATACATAGTTTAGGTATATTCTAAAAACCCGTATGCGTCACTTTGATGTAAAATTTAATTCATAAATAATTGATTTCTTTATGCCTACATTTATCAATCCGCGTGACCGTTTTCCCACTGACGACCTTTGTCTATATCGCGATAAACTGAAAGAAAACCGCAATTATCCGAATTTGGACAAAAATAAAAAGACCCGGATTTGTGTGATAGGTGCAGGTTTTACCGGACTTTTGAGCGCCTATTATTTGAAAGAATATGGTTTTGACGTGGTTGTAGTTGAACGGCACCGAGTTGGCTGGGGTGCTTCCGGGAGAAATAGCGGGCAAGTCATTCCGGGCTATAATCAGGATATTCGCGTTATTGCACGTAAATATGGTGAAGACATTGCCAAGGTCTCTTATCAGGCAACAGTTGAGGCTTTGGGGGAAATAAGACGGCTGATTGAAAAACATAGTATCGACTGCGATTTCAAACCCGGTCTTACAATTACTGCAACAAATAAAAAATCAAATGACGATCTTGGTGATCATATTGAGTTCTTGCGTGAAAAAGTCGGCTATAAAACTGATTTTATTGATGCAAACGAAACTGCAAAAGATATTGGCACAACACTTTATGAAGGCGCTATGCGGGATAATTTTGCAGGCTGCTTTAATCCCTTAAAATACATTACGTCCATCGCCGCCATATGTGCAGAGATGGGTGTAGAGATTTATGAAGAAACCCCTGCTCTAATTTTAAAGAAAACAGCTTCCGGTAAAATGGAAATAACAACACCTAAAGCTATAATAACAGCAGATAAGGTTATTGCCGCAGGTGATGCATATCAGGGAAGACTTTTACCAAATCTGAGGAAAAAATATGTTCTTTTGCGAACATCAATGCTTGCGACAGAAGTTTTGAGTGATGATCTTTATGAACAGATACTGCCATCAAACCATGCTGTCTTTGAATGGCAAAACTTGACCAATTATTATACAAAAACCGCTGATAAACGCCTTATTTTTGGTGGCGGCGATGCTCCTTTGACACGCAACAAGTCAGAAGAAGAAAAAGCTTTCAAATCGGTTTATGGCGAAATGATTAAATTGTATCCTGCTTTACAAAATATCCATATCACTCATTGGTGGGGCGGTTATTTTTCCGCAACATTGAACGAGTTACCGCAAATCGGATGTATTGATAATAAAATACATTATGCATTGGGTTTTTGTGGACATGGTGTTGTACCTACACACATGTCGGCAAGACTTATGGCGGCACGCATTGCGGAAGATAAAAACCTCTCACAAGAAAACCCTGATTTTGCCAAAGCATTCCGCACCGGCAATATTCCCTTTGCCGGAAAATATGACCATCATTTGGTTGGTCTGGGTATGATATGGCACAAAATCAAAGATATGCTTTAAGGCCAAGTTTATAAAAACCCGCCAATGATAATCAGGGGCGGGTTTCTAAAAAGTCTAAACTGTAAAATGGTTTTAGGCGGCTTTACTTTTAGGGAATAAACCTTCAACAGCGGCACGCTCTTCGCGCAATTCTTTTTCGGTCGCGTCCATGCGCGTGCGTGAGAACTCACCGATTTCAAGTCCTTGCACAATCTCGTACTTACCGTTCTTACAGGTTACGGGATAACCATATATAACGCCTTCCTCGATTCCATATGATCCGTCCGATGGAATGGCCATTGAAACCCAGTCACCATCTTCAGTTCCCAACGCCCAAGAGCGCATGTGGTCAATAGCGGCAGACGCGGCAGACGCGGCAGAGGAAGCTCCACGCGCCTTGATGATTGCGGCACCACGCTGCTGGACATCCGGAATAAAGGTATTTTCATACCATTCCCCATCGATCGTATCCATTGCCGGTTTGCCGCTCACTTCTGCATGATGCAAATCAGGATATTGGGTAGAGGAGTGATTGCCCCAGATAGTCATTTTCTTAATGTCAGTTGAATGTTTACCTGTTTTATCTGCCAGCTGGCTCATTGCGCGGTTATGGTCAAGGCGCACCATGGCCGTAAAACATTTTGGGTCAAGATCAGGCGCATTCTGCTGGGCAATCAAGGCATTGGTATTGGCAGGGTTGCCGACTACCAAAACTTTTACATCGCGTTTGGCATGATCATTCAAAGCTTTCCCTTGCGGACCGAAAATTGCGCCGTTTGCTTCCAGCAGGTCCTTACGTTCCATACCGGGGCCGCGGGGGCGCGCACCAACCAAAAGAGCGTAACTGACATCCTTAAATGCCTCTTCTGCCTTGTCCGTTGCCACAATATCGTGAAGTAAAGGAAACGCACAGTCTTTCAGTTCCATAACAACACCTTTTAAAGCATCCAGTGCAGGTGTGATTTCAAGAAGGTGCAGACATACAGGTTGGTCTTTACCCAGCATTTCGCCAGAGGCAATACGGAATAAAAGGGCGTAGCCTATCTGGCCTGCAGCACCTGTAACAGCGACATGAACGGGAGTTTTCATCTTTGGAGAACCTTTCTTTAAATAACTTAAATCTTATATCCATTGTTTTAAAGCAAATCACGATATAGGCAAGGATGTTTTGCACGGCAGTAGAATTGCTGTCTTTTCAAATGCCTTCATTTTAGGTACATATATACCCATGGCTACTCACAAAGATGACACTATCCAACGCGACAATGTATCCGCGGAACGGGCTTTTGACCCCAGCCGCGCTGTTTTTGCAGGTTGGGCTGCTATCGTCATTGTGGGTATTATGATTTTTGCAAAGGGTACAGCTTATTTCCTAAGTGGTTCTGTCAGTGTCTTGTCAACACTGACCGATTCTCTTGCTGATATAATGATGTCTGCCACCGCCCTTTTGTCTGTCAAGATGTCCTTGAAGCCTGCCGATGAATGCCACCGCTACGGTCATGGGAAAATTGAAGGGCTGTTTGCTCTTATACAATCCGTTTTTATTATCGGTGCTGGTGCCGTTGTTTTCTACAATGCGATTTTAAATATTATAAACCCAGAACCTATTACTGACCAAGGGTTTGCAGCAGGTGTTATCATTTTGACACTTGTTTTGACGTTCTTGTTAACACGTATTCAGAAAGGTGCCATTAAAAGCACCGACTCCCTCGCTATTGAAGCTGATCACGCACATTATCATTCAGATATATTTATTAATCTTGGCGTACTCGCTGTACTTATCGGAACTATTATGGGTCTCCCGCAAATAATCGACCCTCTTTTTGCGCTTATTATCGCAGTATATGTTTGGTACATAGGCTATGGTGTTGGCAAAAATGCTGTCGATATGCTTCTTGATCGCGAAATGGATAATGAAACCAGACAGGAAATAATTGATATTATTTTGTCACATTCATCCGTGAAAGACTATCACGACCTGCGCGTTATCCGCTCGGGCATGAAAATCCTTATTACCTTTGATATAGAGGTAGACCCGAATATTCTTCTCTGGTCAGCACATGAAATAGCTTTGGAGGTTGAACGAGAGATATATAAATCCTTTCCCCAGTCCGAGATTATGATACATGTTGACCCGGCTGGTAGCCCAACTGATTTACGCCACAATGATGAGGAGGCCGCATGAGTAAAACCTCACCGCTTTATATGTTGGCAGATATCGGGGGAACCCATGCACGCATAGCTTCATATGACGGCAAAAAAATGACGCCCGCGCGTATTTATAAAACCTCGGAATACGCAACTGCAACCGACCTCTTTTCACATTTTCGCGAGGATGAAAATCTACCGAAAGAAAACTTGAGTGTTGCCATAGCTGCGGCAGGGCGTTTGGACAGGGATAATGTATGGCGTATTGGAAACAATAAAGATTGGGCAATAGATATTGCAGCTTTCGCTGAAAGCCGTTTTCCTATTGTTCATATTTGTGGTGATTTTGAAGCTACAGCCTATGGTGTTGCCCACATGCATCGTGGCGATACGATTGTTCTGAAAGAGGGCGAGGTAAAAGAGTTTTACACTCCTCGTGTTGTATGCGGGCCCGGAACCGGACTTGGGTTAGCTTATGCTATACCCGGAAAGGGAGAAACGCGCATTCAACATACTTATGGCGGACATTTTCCGGCCTGCCCCCAGACCGAAGAGCAAACGCTTGTCATGCGCTTGGTAAAGCAGCTCGGTAAACATAACTATACAGTTAGCTTCGAAGATATTGTCAGCGGGCGCGGTCTTCCTGTACTGCACCGCGCGGTATGTCTTATGCACGGCCTTCCCGAAGAGCATGATACATCCCAAGGTTTTATTCTTGAGAACAAGGACAATGTATCAGTGAGAGAAACTCTCCGACTTTTCTTTGAATTTTTTGGACTGTTCCTGCAAACGGCAATTATAACCGGTGATGCCTATGGCGGTGTTTATCTGGACGGTGGGCTTATTCAGTTTTTAGTCGAGAAAAACCTGATTGATACATCTTCTATGCTCCATTTTATGTCACATAATTCTTTCCCTGTTATTCGTGACTATCTTGAAGCGACACCGGTTGCTGTCATTGACACACCTTTTATCGCGCTTCAGGGTTTGAAGTCCATCGTTGATGAGGGAAAGCATAAGGATGTCTGAATACTGCATCGGATATGCTTCTCTGGTTAATGAAAGCTCCGCCCGATCCTCTGTTCCGAACCTTACTGAATTCAATATCGGTATTTTAAGGGGATATCGCCGTATCTTCGGCAAGGTCTCGCCACAATGTGTAATACGCGGAACAGCCGACTGGAAAACAAATGAAGTTTCCGCCAGCTTTATCCATCCTGATAACAATGCTCCCGATATGTATGTTTGCCACTTCAAAGTACCTGATCAGTTCTGGCCTGTTATCAGGGACAGGGAACTTGATTACCGAGAGACTGTTGAAGATGTAAAAATTTTGAAAACCGGTGAAATAAAAAGAGGTCACGTCTATGTTGGCTATGATAGTCACGAAGACCTGATCAATGAAAGGGGCCATGCAATTTACGACCATTGGCACGACTATGTGAAGAAATATAAAGGTGAGAATTACAGGAGAGATATTCTTCCTTCACGACACTATCTAAGGCTATGTCTTTCAGCATATTTATCTTTGGGAAAAGAGTATATTGATAATTTTATAGAGACCTCTTTTTTGAGTGATCGGACAACACCTTTATCATCTCATCTGAAAGCTCTTGCCTGGAACCCGTATGATGAAGAAAGCTGGTCTTAACGCAGACATATTACGATTAAACTTGAATCCGAACCTCCGTTATTATAGACCATAGAAAAAATTGAGAGGAAAATTTACATGAAACTGAAACAGCTTTATATCAGACTTATTGCCGATTACGGTGCCGCCGGAGATCTTGCTTTCTCCGAAGTAGAGGAACGTCTCCACGCCAATTTGCAATCCTTTCAGGCTGAACAGTTTGAGTCAGGTACTTTCATGAACTATCATATAATGACAACCCCTGTACGTCCTCTAAATGCAGTAGAAAATGCATTTGTAACTGCACAGCTAGCTGTTAACACACCTTTGGGTGAAAATTACCTTGTCTATAACAATGTCGCACCACGTAAAGATAATCTGGCTGAGCGCAAGGAAAATGCAGGTGAACCATTTATATATCTCCGTTTAAAAAATGGCGCTCAGGTCGTGATAGTAAACAGCTCTGTTTCAGCAACGCTTTTAAAACCACATGCAGAAGAGATCAGACACGTACATGTTGACAATGATAAAACACAATTCCGTTCACGCGATAATTACCCTCGTATATTAGGTCATATTGCACGCGGTGATTATTCCTGTCTAGGTGATGACGCCAGCGCTGATGTTCCCGATGAATTTCCTGAAAATGTTGTTGTTTATAATGACGGTTACGGAAATTTGAAAACCTCAATCAAGGTCTCAACAGTTGAAGCTGTAAAGGGACAGAGACTGACCGTGGAAATCAATGGTCGCAAACAGGTCGTCGCCGCAGCTGATGGCATTTTCTCAGTCAAGGACGGTGAATTCTGTATTGCCAAAGGAAGTTCTGGCTGGCCCATGCCAAATGGTGAGCGTCTGGATTTTGTTGAAATCGTCAAGCGCGGAAACTCAGCTTATGCCGAATTTGCTAAACCTCCTGCCGGTTTGTCGATTGATCTGCGCAACGAAGAATAAAAAAATGCTGATCAATATAGGTGCTACCATACATAAATGCCCAATACACAATGCTTCGTAATTTTGCGAAGGTGCAAAGCTAAGCGCCAATCCTGTAACCCAGAAAAAAACGGCAATTGTTTTCATATTTCGTAAATCTGTTAGATGCATAAAAAACCTGATTCTAAATATTTATGAGCATTAACCTAGGTATATTGGTCCATAATAAACCACATATGATTTCTTTGTCCGGATAGATTTCTTTTAAGATATCATGATAAGACCGCATCTGGTCCCTGTAAATTTTAGCAACATCCCTTTCATCATCAGGAGGAGGCCTGTTAGTTTTAAAGTCTACAATAATGACCCTGTCTTTTTCAATAACCAGACGGTCAATCTGACCGCTAACCTTTTTGGTTCCTTCCAAGATACCGGTAATCGGAATTTCAGCTCGTGAGTTAGGGCCGAAAACATCTTTGAACACAGGGTCATTAATAAGAAACATAATCTCTGATTGCATTTCTGCTTGCACTTGCTCACTTAGACCCAAATGCTTCTGGGAAAGGTAAGATCTTAAGGAGTCAGCTCTCTTGCTTGCCTCCACATCCGGCAAGAATTGTAGAGCTTTATGGATTATATTGCCTCTGTGAAATCGAGATTTGTATCTGTCTTCACCAGCCGCGTTAAGTGGTGAAAACACTGCAGGCTCTTCTTCTACAGGTCTGGAGGGCTGAACAGATTTCAGGATTTTTTCTTCTTCGGTCAGAACATTCGAAACCCAAGGCGGCATTTTATCCTGGGTTTTATCGCTATATAATGCCTGAGATAAAAAATCTCCTAACATTAGCCAGTTACCCAGCTCTAAACCATCATCAGATCCATTAAG
>NZVS01000035.1 GCA_002701555.1 Alphaproteobacteria bacterium
GCTGTTCTGTTAGAAAGCGGGTTTGTGTCAAACCCCAAGGAAGTTGAAAAATTAAGGGATCCTTCTTACCGTAATCAAATGGCAAGAGCTATTACATCAGGTATAGATTCATATTTTATGAGACTTGCGGCCTTACGCACCCAGTAGGTCCATGGATTTATACAAAAAAAATCTGTTGCACTAATAACACAGGCTTGCATTTTCAGGAAAATTGATAATAATAACATCTGTTCACGAGGGAAAGCTTCGTGTATACAGTACAGGATTTACCTTTGTAATCCAAAGGATTGTCAAAGTACTAAACATCAACCAAACAACCTTGAATTAAGGGGACAAAAATGAAAAAACTTCTAGCAGTAGCACTACTTGTTTCAGCTTCATCAGCTCTTGCAGCTTGCGGAACAGGCGCTGGCCACATCGAAACACAAGCTCCTTACGCTGAAGAGCGTACAGCAGGCGGAACAAACACACCTCCAGCATATGAGCGTGTTGAAGTTCGTACAGCTGAGCCAGTATTCGAAAGACGCGTAACAAAATAAGTTTTTTGAATTTTTTTGAAAAAAGGGCTGTCTTTTTTGGCAGCCCTTTTTATATTAGTGGTAATGAACTTATTGAAAGGACTAACAAACATGAAAAAATTACTAGCTACAGCACTTATTCTAGGTGCTTCTACAACACTTGCCGCCTGTGCTGATACAGGAACAGGTTACATTGATACACAAGCTCCTTACGCTGAAGAGCGTACAGCAGGATCTGCGGACACTCCTATGGTTCAAGAGCGCGTTGAAGTGCGCACTGAAGAGCCTGTGATCGTTCGTGAAGAGCCAGTTCGCCCAGCCGAGCCAGTATTCGTTGAGCGTACTGTTAAGTAATTTCGATCTTTATCGAATAAGGAAAAGCGGTCTTAAAGGGCCGCTTTTTTTATTGACAATAATTTTTCCGGTATTTATGAAAATAATATATATAAAGTTATACAGAGGAGATTTTCATGCATCCCGATTTTAAAGATGTCGCCCAAATTGTAAAATGCGACCGTTTAGCCGTGCGAGAAGCACTGGATGAACAATTCCAAAAAACTTCTGAAGAGTTAGCTGAAATTGTCAATCCGCAGAAATTTATTTCGTTTCCAACACAGAGGCTATTGGAAAGTATAAATATTGCGGAAGAGAAAGCGAAAGAGCTGGTTGATAGATTGCACGATATAAGAAGAGCTAAAGTTTACATCCACGAGTTTTACATGGATAAAGAAAGAAGGTTCGAGGTTTTGGAGTTAAATTCTTCAAAGCCTATGGCTGAAGAAGTTATCCGTATAGCGCGCGATGCTGGTCTGACAGATAAGTATTCTGCCCCATCAATGGCCTGTCCTGGTAACAGAAGATAGAAACTATAACTTCAGAAATGTAATTTAAAAAAAGCGGCTTCTGTGAGGCCGCTTTTTTTTGTTCTTTAAAAATCTTTTGTTTGCTTAGTTGGCGCGGTAAAAAGCCTCACGCTCTTGTGTTTCCGCAGGCTCAACAGTTTTGACAGTTGTGCTTTCCTTCTTCACAACTGTTTTTTGTTTAACTATAGCTGGCTTAACCTCTGTTTTTTGAGTTACTGCCTCTTTGGCAGGAGTAACCGTAACAGGTGTCACTTTTGTCCTTTTTGTGCCACGCTCAGCAACTTGTATAGGGTAACCGCGACGCTCGCTTAGTATTGTCCGGATTTCGTCCCAATCAAGGTTGATCACTTGATCTCCCGCAATTCTGGATATATAGGCAATATCGGCTTCTTTTGGTTCGGATGCAGGAATTTTCCCGTCTTTTTCCATAGATGTTACGTTTTCTATACTAGGGTGAGCCTCTACATATAATTCGTTACCAATCCACTGAACCTTTACTTCTTGGTTAATAACATTAACCTGTGTACCGCTAGGCACTTGGTCGTAAAGCTCTATGATGCTTTCGGGATACATACGAATACATCCGCTACTTGTTCTGCGACCTATACCATATGGTTTGTTAGTGCCGTGAATACGGATTAAAGGGAAATCAAGATATAGTGCATGTGTTCCCAAAGGATTGTCCGGACCAGGTGGGACAACAGCAGGAAGGGTAGGGTCTTCTTCACGCATACGCTCTGTCGGTCTCCATGTGGGGCCAGCGACTTTATGGGTAACTTTGGTTAATCCCTGAGGTGTCTCAAGACCTTCACGGCCAATACCAATCGGATAGGAAACTGGAGTACGCCCGTCTTTGAAAAAGCGATAAAGGCGCATTTCCGGAAGGTTGATCACGATTCCTTTTTGTTCTGCTTCGGGCAATAAATGCATGTTTGGCACAATAACTTCAGCGCCAGCACCTGGTATCCAAGGATCAAGGGTAGGGTTGGCTGAGCGAATATCTGTAAAACCCAGATTGTTAGCGCGTGCCATATGAACAAGCGTGTCCTCGTAGGCTGCTCTAACTGTCTTCATTTCGCCAATATGAGTATATGTTTTGGCGTGTGCCTGTGAGATAGGCACTAACAAAAGAGAGAAGAGGGCTGAAAATAGAATTTTGGTTTTTATCATTTTTTTACTTTCTTAAATGTTAGGGTGCGCTTCCTTTACAGCAAGGTTTTCAGGCGCGTCGCGACTTTATCCATAAATTCCTTTGTCGTCAAATAAGATTGTTTGTCTCCGACAAGCAAAGCAAGGTCTTTGGTCATGTCACCGTTTTCGACAGTTTCAACACAAGCCTTTTCAAGAGCGTCACAGAAATCTATCAGATCCTGATTATCGTCAAACTGGCCACGATAGCGCAAACCACTACTCCATGCGAATATGGATGCAATGGGGTTCGTCGAGGTTTCGTTACCTTTCTGATATTCGCGATAATGTCTTGTTACCGTTCCATGCGCTGCTTCGGCCTCTACGGTCTTACCATCCGGCGTAAGTAAAACAGACGTCATTAAGCCTAGCGAGCCAAAGCCCTGCGCTACTATGTCGGATTGCACATCACCATCATAGTTTTTACAAGCCCACACAAAACCGCCTTTATTTTTTATCGCAAAAGCAACCATATCGTCGATTAAACGATGCTCATACCATAATCCTTTGGTTTCAAATTCATCCTTAAATTCATCTTCATATACGCGCGAAAAAATTTCCATGAAACGCCCGTCATAGGCTTTGAGGATGGTGTTTTTCGTAGACATATAAACGGGAACGTTGCGTGCCATCCCATAATTGAAACAAGCCCGCGCAAACCCTTCGATAGACTCGTCCAGATTATACATTCCCATAGCTACACCGCCACCGGGGAAGTCAAAAACTTCGTAAGACTGCTCATCGCCGCCATCGGCAGGAGTATAAGTTAGTGTAAGTTTTCCAGGTCCGGGTACTTTGAAATCTGTTGCTTTATATTGATCACCAAACGCATGGCGACCTACTATGATAGGCTTTTCCCATCCAGGTACGTAACGTGGAATGTTGGAACAGATAATAGGCTCACGAAAGACTGTTCCACCCAATATATTACGGATCGTGCCGTTCGGAGACTTCCACATTTTTTTTAGGTTGAATTCTTCAACGCGAGCCTCATCGGGCGTGATGGTCGCGCATTTAACGCCAACACCGTATTTTTTAATGGCATTTGCCGCGTCCACTGTAATCTGGTCGTCTGTCTCATCCCGGCTTTGAACACTTAAATCAAAATATTTTAGGTCGATATCTAAATAGGGGTGAATGTAATATTCTTTGATCCAGTCCCAGATAATGCGGGTCATTTCGTCGCCATCAATCTCAACGACAGGGGTATCAACTTTAATTTTGGTGGTCATGGTCAGTCCTTTTGTACGGATGAAACAAGCTCTCTGTAATATAGAAAGTGTAAAACTCTTCTGCTACTTTATTTGTATTATGAAATAAATCAAGACCGCAAAAATCAAGGCTTTGATGATAATTTACCGCTTTTACCGTTTTTAGTTTCAGTAATGGAAAGAATAGCCTTATTAAGCTGATCCACAAACGCGGAGATTTTCTCACTACGGGCCACCGTCAGGAGGTTGTTTCTGGGGCCAGGTGATGTTGCAATAAATAAAGACCTGTCTGGTCCGAGCTTTTGTTTCTCAATCGTAATAAGAGGTTTTTTTCCGGCTTCCTCGCGAAAGGAAATAAAATATTGTCCGTTTATTTCAGTAAATGAAAAATCTTTGAAAAGATTGGTGTAAACACATTTTGCGTAAACTTGGAAAATGGCTCTGAATTCAGCGCGCGAGTATCCTATTTTTTCGTGGCTACCATGCATATATGATAGTATATCACAATTATTTGCATAGTTACAAAGGAACAGACTTTGACTTTGCCTCTATTTGCGTTAAAACCTTACTTAGATAAACAAGAAAGGACGTTTTCATGTCAGATATGATCCGCGATGTCGATGAGTCTTTAAAACAGGACCGATTGCACGCACTTTGGGAAGAATATGGGTCAACCATAATTACTGCCGCAATCCTTTTGGTTTTGGTAACGGCAATAATGGCTGGTTATCGTGGTTGGAAAGAAAACAAACTGCAAGAAGATACCGCATTATATCTTCAAGCGGCTGACTCTGAAAACTCAGCAGAGTCTTTGGCTGAACTTGCGCCGGATTTATCCGATGGGCTTCGCAGCCTCGCTTACTTGAATGCTGGTGGAGAATTCTTTGCAAGCGGAAATATGGATAAAGCTCAGGAAAATTACGAGCTGCTTGCAAGCACAGGAGAAGGTGATATGGCGGGGCTGGGCGCTGTACTCTATAATCTTCTCGCTCTTAACAATAATGAGAGTGAAATGAATGATGATATGGTAGCTGCGCTGGAGGATGTGGCAGACGACAGTAATTCTCCTTGGTACAATTATGCTCTCTACACTCAGGCTTTGGTTGTAGCCGACGCAGAAGGTGATTACGAGCAAGCCATATCCCTTTTTGAAGAAATTGGTGAAGACCGGGCAGCTCCGGTGGTTTTACAGACACAGATTATGGCATTGTCCCAACTATACACCCGCAAAATGCAGGGTGCGGTCAGCAATCAATAATCCAAAGGATTTTGGTCTATGAAAAAATATATTCCCTTATTTGCTTTTTTTACTGTCACTTTGGCAGTAAGTGCATGTTCAACAGTCGATAAGCTCAATCCCTTCGGTGAAGAAGAGCAGAAAGTTGTCCTTCAGGGAGAACGTCAATCCGTTATATCTTTTCAGAAAGACCTGGAGCCTGATGACGTGGCTTTAGAAGCCGAAGGGTTTATTGCTCCTGAAACATGGAGAAATGATTTCTGGCCGCAAGCAGGCGGGTACCCTAACCATGCAATGCAAAATCTTGCACTTAGCCCATCAAAACTGACCAAAGCGTGGACAGCAGATATAGGTGAAGGTGCACATAAGAATCTTCCGCTAACAACACAGCCAATTATTTTTAATGATAAGATTTACACAATGGATGCAGATTCAAAATTATCTGCCTTTGGTATTTCTAACGGTAAAAAGCTATGGGAAAAATCCCTGCGCCCTAAAACAGAAGATGAGGCCGTTATCGCCGGAGGAATGTCATATTCCTCAGGTCGTTTATACGCGACATCAGGTTATAATCACGTCTATGCGTTAAACCCTGATAATGGAAAAGTGATTTGGCAGGTTCGCCTTGAAGCGCCTGCCCGGGCCGCCCCAACAATTCTGGATGAGCGCGTTTTTGTTGTAACAGTCAATAACCACCTTCTCGCATTAGGCGCTGAGGACGGTAAGATTTTGTGGGATTACCAAGGCTTATCGGAACAGGCAGGACTTGTAGGTATGGCATCACCCGCAGCGAATAAAGATATTGTTGTTCCTGTATTCACATCAGGCGAGATGTATGCGCTGCGCGTTGAAAACGGTTCTGTCGCATGGTCTGAAACCCTGTCGCCTCTTGCTCGTTCGGCAGGGGGCTTGAATTCGATTGCCGATATAAGAGGTATGCCAATCATTGATAAAGGTCGTGTTTATGCGGCCAGTTATGGTGGTAAGATGGTTGCTTTGGACGAGCGCACCGGCTCAAGATTATGGCAGCGTGAAATCGGTACTTCCGAAACGATCTGGGTTGCAGGAAATCATCTGTTTGTACTTACAACAGGCAATGAGGTTGCTGCACTGGGAAGTGATACAGGTACGATAAGATGGGTAACACGTTTGCCAAAATATGCAGACCCTAAAGATAAAGAAGGGCCTCTAGTTTTTAAAGGGCCTGTGCTTGCGGGAGGTCGCCTGATTGTTGCGGGGACCGAAGGTCGTATTATAGAGATAGAGCCGCAAGACGGCAAAATTTTAAGGGAATGGTCCGTTGGTGAGGACATAATAGCTGCACCTGTTGTTGCTTCTAATGCACTTTTTATCCTTACCCGTGATGGGAAATTACACGCTTTTCAATAATATATAGAAATCAAATTTTATGACCTTTACACTTGCTATATGCGGGCGCCCGAATGTCGGGAAATCAACGCTATTTAATCGTATCGCTGGGCGCAAACTTGCGATTGTTCACGACCGTCCCGGTGTAACGCGTGATTGGCGTGAAGCGGATGCCTATCTTGCGGGCCGAAATCTCAAAATCATAGATACGGCAGGCTTGGAAGACGTTCTTGACCAGTCTTTGGAGGCGCGTATGCGTGGCCAGACGAAAGCTGCACTCGAACATGCGAATGCCGTATTGTTCGTAATTGACGGACGGGAAGGTGTGACGGCACTCGATAAACATTTTGCAAGCTGGCTGAGAAAGCAAGACATTCCTGTGATATTGGCGGCCAATAAATGTGAAAGCGAAGTCGCTGTCCAGGCAGGTATTGCTGAATCCTACCAGCTTGGCTTGGGCGCGCCTATACCATTATCAGCCGAACATGGTCACGGGCTTGATCTTCTGTATGAAGCTCTTCTTCCTCATTGGCCAGAGGAAGAGGAAGAAGATTACGATGAAGACGAATTTTCCGATGATATTCCCGATGATATTGACGATCTGGAGGGGCGTGAGGATTTTGATTTCGCAGAAAACACGCCTGAAGAAGATGAAACCAAACCTATTAAAATAGCCATTGTAGGCCGTCCGAATGCCGGAAAATCAACACTTGTTAATGCGCTGATAGAGGAAGAGCGAATGCTGACCGGACCGGAAGCAGGCATTACGCGTGATGCAATCACTATAGAATGGGAATATAAAGACCGCCCTCTGCGCCTAGTCGATACAGCGGGTATGCGTAAACGCGCAAAAGTTGTCGACACTCTCGAGCGCATGTCTGTAGAAGAATCATTGCGTGCCATACGCTTGGCGCAAGTGGTCATATTAATGGTTGACGCGGAAACCCCTCTTGAGAAACAGGATTTACAAATTGCACAATTGGTGGAGCGCGAAGGGCGTGCGCTAATACTTGCAATCAATAAGTGGGATTTAATTCGTGAAAAATCCGAACTTATTGACGAAATCCGCTACAAAGCAGGAATTGCAATGTCACAATTGGCAGATGTGCCGATAGTAACATTATCCGCTCTACGTGGTAAGAATCTCAATAAACTGATGGATACAGTTCTTTCCACCTATTCCCTCTGGAATACGAGGGTTTCGACCGGAAAAATGAATAGATGGCTTGCGGGAATAGAAAGTAGACATCCGGCGCCGATGGCTCAGGGACGGCCAAACAGGCTTCGCTACATAACTCAGATCAAAGCTCGTCCACCAACCTTTGCTTTATGGGTAAGTCGTCCTGATGCGCTGCCGGCAAGCTATAAACGTTATGTAGTTAATGCTATACGCGAGACCTTTAACTTGCCTTCGGTTCCGATACGACTACTTTTAAGAACGAGTAAAAATCCGTATTCAAATTAAGTCATTGTAAAAAAAATTATAAAGGAGCTATTTTCTCATGGAAGATCTTGCAACTGAGTATTTACCCTATATCACTGAAATAGGTCTGCGTCTTGTCAGTGCCATTCTTATCCTAATCGCTGGATGGTTTATGGGGAACTGGGCAAAAAAACGTGTCACAAGTTTTGAAAGAGTGGATGGCACTTTAAGGGATTTTCTTGGCGGACTGGTAAAATACACTATTCTGGCAGTCGCCCTTATTACGGTTTTAGCGCAATTTGGTGTACAAACGGCATCTTTGCTGGCTGTTCTTGGCGCTGCAGGTTTAGCGATAGGGCTCGCCTTACAAGGTACTTTATCGAATGTGGCGGCAGGTGTAATGATGCTTTTTTTACGGCCTTTCAGTGTGGGGGATTACATTACAGCAGGAAACATAGCAGGCACAGTAAAGTCACTTCACTTATTTACTACAGAATTGGCCACCCCAGATAATGTTTTTATTTCTGCGCCTAATTCGGAAATTTGGAATTCAGAAATTTACAATTATAGCCGTAATCTTCACCGCCGCCTTGATGTAGAATGTGGTATCGGTTATGCCGAAGATATCAATAAAGCTTTCAAAATCTACCAAAATGTCGTTGATAAAGAAGAGCGTTTAATCCGTACTGAAGAAAAAGAGCCAAAGATTATGGTGTCTTCGCTGGGTGACTCTTCTGTGAATGTCACGGCGCGTGTTTGGATTCTCACATCTGACTACTGGCAGGTTAAATGGGATCTGACGAAGGCTATTAAGGAAGAGCTTGATAAAGCCGGTATTAATATTCCGTTTCCTACGCGAACGATTGAATATGCAGGTGGCGAGCCTGTCAAAGTCGCCGCAAAGAAGAAAAGCTAAATTTTCGAACCGCAATTATATTGACATAATAATGTATATGCGATACTCTGCTTTTAGTTTTTAAAGGCAGAGAAAAGAATGCATCAAAACTATACCACGGAATTACCAGATAACTATGACCGCCTTGTGCAGGTGGGGTCATTGGTAGAATTATTTCATGCTGCGGAAACCGTAGGGCCCGAAGTCAATATCATTGTTTATCGCCGTGGTGCGTTGTCAGGTGATTTTAATGCATTAGCAGACCTTATTGATACTCAATATTTTACAGATCGTTATCTCAAGTCCTTGTCCAGTTTTGAAGAAAAAGACTTCTTAACACAGCTCGGTAATGGCAGAAAATTCAATAGGGACGCAAAAGAGGCTGCTTTACAGCTTATAGAAGATATTCAGGTAACCTATCCCCATATGGTGGATGACAGAAGAGAAAAATACATGGCCTGTATTTCTGCTGAGGGTTACAGATATAAGGATACGCATTTATTTCATTCAGATGGTGCTGTCTGGCGGTTATTGGCCTGCTATACCGATCCTGCGACGGAATGGATTAAAAACGAATACAGCAAATATGTAGGTAATATGGGTGATACACCTATATACGATAAGGCCGATAATGCCCTAACTTACCAATTTCAACCAGGTGATATATGGTTACAGGCTGGTGATTACAGAAATCAAAACTCAACAGCTTTTCTGCATAAAGCACCAGAGCCTGAGCTGAGACACCAGAGGTTAATGATTGTTGGCAATCTTGCGCATAGCTAAAAGTAATAAAAATGCAGAAAATTATTACCAAGTTACCTGATAATTATAACCGCTTGATACAGGTCGGATCACTTGAAGGGATGTTCAGCGCAGTTGAGTGCGCGGGTCCTGACGTTAATCTCATTATATGGAGAAGGGGGGCGCTTGAAGGCGATTTTAACGCGCTTGCCGATTGTCTGTCTGATTCATCGTTAGAGGATAAATCAATAAGCTATCCAGAGCTATATTTAAAAAGTACGGATATCATCAAGCCTGCTGATCTATCTCTTAGCAGTCACTTCAGCACCGCATGTGCTACCATATATAAAGATATAGAAGATCTTGCCGAACTCCGCCCCGGTGATGTTGAAATGCATACTCTTCGCAGTATAGGACACCATGGATATGAAGAAGCAGATATTCACGACTTCCATTCAGATCAGGATTACTGGCGCTTTATGGCATGTTATGCAGGATTAGGTACTGAATGGATAAAGAACGAGGATTGCATACAGGATGATGCGCGGGAGGGGTTCTATTACGCCACTGAAGAGGCCGTGCATTATCATTTTCAAGAAGGTGATGTCTGGCTTCAGAGCGGTGAAGGATTAACAGGCCGACCACCTTTTTTACATAGGGCACCTGATGTTACATTTAATAAGGGCGACAAACCGCAAAAGCGTTTAATGTATGTTGCGGATTTGTCTATGTCTTAACTAAGCCGCTTTGGAATGCGTTTGAGCAGTAATGATTTCACCATGTTTGGTGCAATCGGTTGAGGCAAGCTCAAGAAATGCAGGCATTAAGACTTCAGGATGAGGAACGTCCTCAGGATTTTCACCCGGATAAGCACTTGCGCGCATTTTTGTTCTGACGCGGCCCGGATCTAGTACATTAACTCTTAAATTAGTTTTTGTAGTTTCCGCGGCATATGACATCGCCAAAGCTTCCAAA
>NZVS01000036.1 GCA_002701555.1 Alphaproteobacteria bacterium
ACGCACACCATATTGAACCGCATTAAACCATTTGCCTGATTGGTTAGGTGCTGCGCCATGTGTCAAGTGACCGCCGGCAGCAAGTGACATTCCCAAAATTGTATCGCCCGGTTCGATAAGTGCCGTATATACTCCTTGGTTAGCCTGAGAACCCGAATTAGGTTGAACATTAGCATATTCGCATCCGAAAAGCTTTTTTACTCGGTCTATAGCAAGAGTTTCGGTCTGGTCTACAAATTCACATCCCTGATAGTATCTCTTGCCAGGATAACCTTCTGCATATTTATTTGTCAGGACAGACCCTTGAGCCTGAAGTACCGCACGAGATGTTATGTTTTCAGAGGCAATCAATTCTATTTGATTTTGCTGACGGTCAAACTCTCCCTCAATGCTATTAAAAACTTCAGGATCGGCATCTTTCAATTCTGCGTCAAAAAAGCCGTCTTCTCTCATATCACTCATTTTTACTACCGTATTATTCATTACTCACATCCTTTTTAACACTCTATTTTATTAACCCTGCGTTCGTGACGCCCGCCTTCAAATTCTGTTTTAAGAAACTCATCAAGACAATCTTTTGCCACATCAATACCTGTCAGCCTTTCGCCCAGCACCAAAACATTGGCATCATTATGCTGACGCGACAATCTGGCCATTAATCCGTTTGTACAAAGTGCCGCCCTTATACCCTTATGCCGATTGGCTGCCATTGAAATTCCTATACCTGATCCACAAATAAGCACTCCCAAATCAGCTTGCCCCTCTACAAGGGCTTTTGCAAGCTTGTGTGCGTAATCCGGATAATCTACAGAATCTTTGCTGTCCGGGCCCAAATCAATCCATGTAAAGTCCTTGAAAGAGTCTTTCAGGGCTTTCTTCAAATCATAGCCAGCATGGTCTGACGCAATTAATATCTTCATATCTTATTTTATATAGGGCGTGCCAATCTCAATCAATAGAACTTCTGTGCTCATCCTCAAGAAATGAACACAGACTACTCAATAAGCCCTTTTTTACGCATGACATACTCAAGACGTCGCAATGCGTTAGCTTTGAGAGTGGCTTCGCCTGCCGAGGCTGGTCCTTGTATGGAAATTTCTGTCAAAGTTTTACTATGCATGGCACTGACTTTTACAATAGAACCGAATTGTTGAAACTCGAATATGATTTCTGAATCATTCATAACTTAAAACCTTTTTCAGGGGAAAAGCTTTTGCCGGGCTTCACCACGCACATAGAGCCAAGACTGGTTCAGCTCACCATCCTTGTCATACCATTTGTTAACACCATGTGTTACACCATTTTTATAACTCAATTCTTGTTCTATGCTACCATCATCCCTATAGAGCACGAATATGCCGTGTTTTTGTCCCATTTCATAGGGAATATAACCATATAAACGCCCATCTTCGAACCAATACCCTGCTACACCATGTATTGTCCCCTTAACCAACGGCTCCATAGATTTCATTGCCCCATTTGCCCATCTTTGAATTTTATAAGGTTCTGATGTCTGTTTAAATTGAACCTCAGTTGCGTGGCTTTGCTGTGTTGACCAATTATATGCCTCAGCTTCCTCAATATCCAAATTTTCGATATCCAATTTAGCAGCACCCTGACTAAGCTTTTCAGAAAGTCTTTCGGTTAGATCATAGGCAAATTTTGTCGCCGCCTGCTCGACCACATCGGTTTGCCATTCTATATTAAAAGCGCCCTCCCTCACCTGAACAACATATCCTGTTGCCGGATTAGTCCGCGTAGTTGGCTGACTTTCATCCAAAGTTCTATTGAGGGTTAATATTAAAAGTGTTGCTAAAATATTTATGCTTATAAGCACTAATAAAACATAGCCCGCCTTGAATTTTTGCTCTGAAATCCTGTGGTACACGACAAGAACGACAATGGAAATTATGACATTGTAAAATGCTATCACCTGAAACGCCTGCATTGAGTCCACCGGCTTGCCGATGACACCTGCAAAAAGTAAAGAAATAGCCGCAAAGATATTAAAGAAAACAACCGCGATAATTGTATCGCTTTTTCCTATACTGACATTCTGTTCCTTCTCTGATTGCATTCTATAGCTCTGTCAAAAATCTGTTTTATCGTTTAAGATAAGTATAACTTAGAAAACAAAAACCGTAAATTAAGGACCTGCTTATTATGACACGCGCTGAATTTTCATGGGAAGACCCACTTCTTTTGACCGAGCTTCTGGACGACGAAGAACGTATGGTCATGGAAACAGCAAGGTCTTACGCACAAGAGAAACTCTTACCCGGTATCATAGAGGCCAACCGACATGAAAAATTTGACGCTAATATCATGCGCGAAATGGGCGAACTGGGGTTATTAGGCTCAACAATAGAGGGATATGACTGTCCCGGTGTTTCCGAAGTGGCCTATGGCCTCATCGCACGCGAGATGGAGCGTGTCGATTCAGGATACCGCTCATGCTTATCAGTACAGTCCTCTTTGGTGATGTATCCGATTTATACTTTTGGAAGCGAGTCGCAAAAAGACAAATACTTGCCCGGGCTTGCATCAGGCGAGTTGATAGGGTGTTTTGGCCTGACTGAGCCAGATGGCGGCTCAGATCCGGGATCCATGAAAACCCGAGCCAAATCAACCAAAGGCGGCTATATCCTGAATGGCGAAAAACAATGGATTACAAACTCTCCGATTGCAGATGTCTTCGTGGTATGGGCAAAAGATGATAATGGCGATATTCGCGGCTTTGTTCTTGAAAAGAACATGGACGGTCTGACCGCTCCAAAAATTGAAGGCAAGTTCTCTCTTCGCGCCTCGATTACAGGAGGAATAGCCATGAACGATGTTTTTGTGCCCGAAGAAAACATCTTTCCAGAAATTAAGGGCTTGCGCGGCCCCTTTTCTTGCCTCAATAAGGCTCGCTACGGAATTAGCTGGGGTGCTATGGGTGCGGCAGAGGCTTGCTGGCATATAGCCCGCGATTATGTTTTGGAACGTAAAGTTTTTGATCGTCCGTTAGCTGCGAACCAGCTCGTACAAAAAAAGCTCGCGGATATGCAAACTGAAATTACGCTGGGTTTGCAAGGAGCTTACCGCTTAGGCAAGCTAATGGATGAAAAGCGTGGTGCACCAGAGGCTATATCGTTAATGAAGCGTAATAATTGCGGGAAAGCACTGGATATTGCACGAATAGCTCGCGACATGCTTGGCGGTAACGGTATCGCCGATGAATATCACGTTATCCGGCATATGATGAATTTGGAAGCCGTTAACACTTATGAAGGAACGCATGATATACATGCGCTTATTCTTGGTCGCGCGCAGACCGGCATTCAGGCATTTAGCTAGAATTTTTAGATTTTTAAAGTCTCTAAATAAAAACCCCGCCAGATAACTTCAGACGGGGTTTTATTTTATAGGTTTTGAAACCTTACATGACTACGTCCATCCATTCGGATTGACTGATTGAGCCATTGCTATCGTCATCATAGGCTTTAAATGTTCCTTCAGCAAATTCAGCACTGCTGATCTGACCATCATCATCCATATCCCAGTTTGAGTAAAACTGGTTCTCGGCGACTAATGTATCAACTTCAGATGAATCAAGGCGACCATCTGAATTTTTGTCCCAGTAAACATATTCACGTGGTTCCATGTCATAATACTCATACCATGTCATTGTACGGTCTTCGTATTCTTTTTGTTGAAGGTAACCATCATTATCCATATCAGACCATGAATAAACATATGTTGTAACTTCACCAGGCTCTATATAACCATCACCATCCATGTCATAGCGGTATGTTCTTGTAGTTGTTGTCACAGTACTATCAGTTGAAGTTGTGGCGGACACATCGGCTGATGTATTCGTCATAGTTTCAGCCATTGACGGTGCTGAAACTAGAACTATAGCTGCAGCAGCAACAGAGCTGAGCAATACTTTTTTATTAATGGATTTCATAAATAACTCTCCTTATTTTTAGTTTAGTCAGTATTCAGACCAACTAACGGGAGAGCTTAAAATAAGTTCAGAAAAAACCGAGAAAGGTCTACATCCCTGCAAACGAAACTTGTGCATTCCAGAAACGCTCGAGCATACGAAGTGTTTCCATTGTATCCTTAAGTCTTTCATCAGTGAGTTTTGTGCCATCAAGTTTCGATTCGTGGCGTTCAAACATATCGTCAATTAGCTTATGAAGATCTTTACCCTTATCTGTCAGGCTAACCCGGATGGACCTTTTGTCATGTCTTGAACGCTCTTGCTCAAGATAACCGTTTTCACCCATTTTTTTGACATTATAAGATACGTTTGATCCCAGATAATATCCACGTAAAGTGAGTTCACCAACAGTTAGCTGGTCGTGACCAATAGAATGGAGAATCATCGCTTGCACGTTATTAATGTCTTGAATATTTTTTCGGTCGAGTTCAACTTTCACGACATCCAAGAAATATCTGTGAAGCCTTTCAACCATTTGTATAACGTCGTAATAAGGTGTAGCCACGTATTATCTCCTTAATAAATCTGATTTTCTCAGCACAATGAATTCTTTAGAAAAGATACAATAGAGGACGGTCGAGGGGAAGACCTAATCTTATTATATCCTGCCAATCATAAAAATAAGGCATTAATTTCGGGGGGCAAGCCTTTTTCAATATCATATGGCTTCCAAACGGGGTTCTTGTCCTTATCAATCAATAAAGCCCTAACCCCCTCATAATAATCGTCACCTTCCATAAAGAGGCCTGCCAGTTTCTCGTCGCGCAATAACGTTTCGTCCAGACTCTCACTTCCTGCTTTTTTAATATGTGCAAATGCTGTTAGAAGACTGATGGGGGACTTTTGCCTCAAAAGCTGGAGTATTTCTTGGGACCACTCTGCATTATCTTTTTCTAAATATTGCATGATGTCAGATACGGATTTTTTAGAAAATGCCGCATTTATATTTTCAATCTGGTCTTGTAAGGCGCCAATTTGGGGAACGGGTTGGGTGCACCACTCCCCCATCAAATCGGAAAAATCTGTATAGTCTACAGTTTCGGAGATTTTCTTTAGAAACAAGTCTAAGTCATTGCTGGGAATGAAATGAGTTGCAAAACCAAACTTCAGTAAATCAGCAGGGTCTCTAGCCGCTAAAGCAGTAAGGCCTAAATACAGACCTATCTCCCCACCAGCTTGCGCAAGATACCATGCTCCCCCTATATCCGGAAAAAATCCAATTGTTGTTTCAGGCATAGCCCAAACTGTTTTTTCTGTGCATATTCTATATTTGCATGGTCCGGCCAAACCTACGCCGCCGCCCATAGTTATCCCGTCCATTAAAACAATAGTATCTTTAGGAAAGTGAACTATGCGTTTGTTAAGGGCATATTCTTCTTCAAAAAACTGAAGAGCCTCATTGGCTTTTGTATCACCATTTTTAAAATCCAGTCCGGCTTTGTAAGCGGCCTTTACATCTCCACCGGCACAAAAAGCTTTACCTTCCCCTGTAAATATTACTCCTATCAAATCTGTATTCTCTTCTACCTCTGACAGAGCCTTGTCTATCTGACGAATCATATCGAGATTAAGAGAGTTTAACGCGCCAGGCCTATTTAGATGTATTCGGCCAAAAGCTCCATGTGTAGAAAACTGTATATCTGTCATAGGGCTATAATAAAAAGGCTTGCCAGATTTTTGGCAAGCCATAAATTTGAAATATATACATTCTACAAGAAGTTAATTATCAGGAGTATAATTTGGCTCGATCTTTGGAAAAAAGTCTTCTGCCTTATCGTAAACTGCTGTTTCAATAGAATCTATTATATTACTTCCCTCGGCACTGGAGGCCCATGCACTGGCGAGCGCGGCAACCCCTGCTCCTAAAACCAGCATAGTCCCCATCATTACTTTGCCTTCTTCATGTCTTTTTTCAGAAGCTTCCCATTCTTCATCCGAAAATGCGCGTTTTACACGATCTTTAATATCGCGGCTTTTTTCTCTGACTTTTTCTCGTTTACTCATTACACACCTCATCTATAAAATTTGAAAATAAAATACAGTGCCGCAGAAGTTATGTCAATGAAAAAGGCTTTAAAATTGACATTTATTACTTTTCGCAGTTAAAAGGTGGCAAGTAATTTAACAAGAGTGGAATATGTCCAGATATAATTTAATACATCGTCCCCGCCGACTGAGAAAAACTGAAGCCCTTAGAAATTTGGTTCGGCAAACTCAGTTGAGCGTACATGATTTAATATTCCCGATATTCGTTGAGGAAAATTTAGAAGAGAGAAAACCCATCTCTTCAATGCCCGGTGTATTCCGGGAAACCGAAAACAGCTTAGGCGAGAAAGTAAAAGAAGCTGAAAATCTGGGAATCCAGACTATTATCCTTTTTGGCGTTTCTCATAAAAAAGATGCTGATGGCAGCGATAGCCTTTCTCCGGATGGCCTACTTTCACGAATGATTAAAAAAGCGAAAAATGTGGCTCCGAATATGAATATTGTCGCCGATGTTTGTTTTTGTGAATATACAGATCACGGTCATTGCGGTCCCATAGCTGAAGATGGAGACGTAGATAATGATGCAACAATTGAAAATATTGGAAAGCAAGCTGTGAATTGCGCAAAGGCAGGTGCAGATATTATAGCGCCGTCGGGAATGATGGATGGGCAAGTTCTGTCTATACGTGAGAGTTTGGATGAGGCTGGTTTCCAACATATTCCTATAATGGCTTACTCTGCGAAGTTTGCGTCAACTTATTATGGTCCGTTCAGAGATGCCGCAGGTTGTGCCCTTGGAAAATATGAACATGTTGCAAAAGACCGTAAGTCGTACCAGATGGATCCCGCCAACGGAGACGAGGCTATACGCGAAACTCTTCTAGATATAGATGAAGGGGCTGATATGGTCATGGTTAAACCCGGACTTGCCTATCTTGATATTCTGTACCGTGTCAAAGAGGCGTTCAAAATGCCGACCTTTGCTTATCACGTGAGTGGTGAATACGCTATGTTAAAGGCTGCTGCAGAGAAAGGTTGGCTTGATTATGATACAACTATGATGGAAACTCTGCTTTCTTTCAAACGCGCAGGGGCTGACGGGATTATAACCTATACAGCACTTGACGCGGCCCGAATTCTCGCCAATAAATAAATATTCTGAAATAGAACTAATAATAGAGGTTATATACAAATGAAATTTCCCGAACTGGATAAATCCTTCGAAGCCGAACAAGTTGAAGAAAAATGCCGCGCATTATGGGATAAAGAAGGCATACATGATTACAATCCTGATTCCAGTAAGCCTTTATTTTCTGTAGACACCCCGCCCCCTTATGTTTCAGCTGCGCATTTACATGTTGGGCACGCAATGTCTTACACGCAAGCTGAAATCGTTATTAGATATAAAAGGATGCAAGGTCATAACATTTTCTATCCTATGGGCTTTGATGATAATGGGCTTCCTACAGAGCGCTATGTAGAGCAGAAATATAAGATTAATAAAAAGAAAACGACACGTTCCGAATTTAGAAAGCTGTGCATTGAAGAAACGCAAAGTGGTGCCAAAACTTATGAAGAATTATGGCGCGCACTTGGTCTTTCGGTAGATTGGGATTTGAAATACTCAACTATAGACGATCTTTCACGCCATACAGCGCAGAAATCATTTATTGATCTTTATAAAAAAGGTCTTGTTTACCGCGCAAACGAACCTGTCCTCTGGGATACACATTTTGAAACTGCTCTGGCCCAGGCTGATCTTGAAACGATCAGCCGAAAAGGGAAAATGTATGATATTCGCTTTGAAGACACCAATGGTGACCCGCTTATTATTTCGACAACACGTCCTGAATTAATTCCTGCGTGTGTAGGTTTGTTTTTCAACCCAGGTGATGAGCGTTATCAGAAATTAAAAGGCTCAAAGGCACGTGTACCCCTCTGTGACATTGAGGTTCCCGTTCTTACTTCTGAGGATGTTGATGCCGAGTTTGGTACAGGGCTAATGATGTGCTGTACATTTGGGGATGGAGAAGACGTTAAGAAGTGGAAAGAAAACAAACTTGAAACCCGTCTTATCATTAATTCTGACGGAAAAATGAACGAACATGCCGGCAAATATGAAGGCATGCAAATTGCCGAGGCGCGCAAGCATATTGTAGATGACCTGAAAGCTGCCGACGTTATTTTAGATGAAAAAAACGTAGAGCAGAATGTTTCTGTTGGCGAACGGTCCGAGATGCCGGTTGAGTTTGTTATGGAACCGCAATGGTTTATCAACCTTCTCAAACATAAAGACAAGTTTTTGAAGCGCGCTGAAGAGTTGAACTGGTTCCCTGACTACATGAAAGTACGCCTTGAGCACTGGATTGAGGGGCTTAAATATGACTGGAACATTTCCCGTCAAAGGTTTTATGGCGTTCCCTTTCCTCTTTGGTATGTCGAAGAAACAGGGGATGTAATTCTTGCTGAAGAGTCAGATCTACCGGTTGATCCGATAGAAGATTCCCCACCCCAATGGGCCCAGGAAAAATACAAAGGCATGACAATCAGGCCTGAGACTGATGTCATGGAAACCTGGATGACATCATCATTAACGCCACTTATTAATGCTAACTGGGCAGGACGTGAGGGACGTAAATCCAGCATGGATATATACCCTATGACTTTGCGTGTTCAGGCATTTGAAATTATCCGCACATGGTTATTTTACACTATGACCAAATCGGACTTTCACACTGACTCACTCCCTTGGGAAAATGTTATGATTTCCGGGTGGGGTTTAAACGAACAGGGAAAGAAAATATCCAAACGTGATCTAGAGAAATTTACTGATGAGAATGGTTACAACCGCTA
>NZVS01000037.1 GCA_002701555.1 Alphaproteobacteria bacterium
GCGTAGCTCAGTTGGTAGAGCAACTGACTTTTAATCAGTAGGTCCAGGGTTCGAATCCCTGCGCGGTCACCACTTCTTTACTAATCAGACACTTAGCTAATTCTTAATCACTCATATGGCTCATTTGGTACATAGGAGTGGTACATGTCTCGTTACCCTTATCTTCAAAACAGGAATGGTTATTATTACTTTAGAATAGCTCTGCCTAAACATTTGGCTTCACTTTACGGAAGAAAAGAGTTAAAATACTCCCTTAGAACTCAAAAAAAAAGAAGAGCTGAGACGATGTCTTTTCTTCTTTATCAAGCAACGCAATCGTTGCACCAGAGACTTTTTTCTAAAATGAACACCATAACGAGAGAGGAGATACAGTCCTATACGGCTGGCTATCTACAACAATTTATACAAAATTTACACAACTATCTAGATCAACAAGATGAAACTACGTTTTGCTATCATGGAGAAGCATTAGAGAACTATCAGAACTTCCAAGACAACGCTCTTCTAAAAAGTCACCCACTAGAAGTTGAGGGCTTTAGTTCTGAAGAAAATCAGATAAAACTTATCTATGATTATTTTGTGCAGACATATCAACCTAAGGATCTAACCTTTCAATCAAAACGCATTTTTCTAAATGCTATCAAGGAGCTTATAGACGAACTTGAAAACCTGTCTGGTCAGATGTTCTCGTTTAGTCCAGAACTCAAGCCTAAGTATGAGAGGTTCAACAGTGTTGTAAGTGAGATCGGTGTCAGCGGAAACACAGTTAGCTTTAATACTGCTTACAACGAATTCTTGGATGAATGCTACGGTGAATCTGTAACAACAACAAATCAACGGATAGTGGCTAAAAAGCTTTGGCTAGAGTGCTTTGGCGATCATGTATCAATAACTTCTATCAATGAGCGAAACGCAAGACGCTATAAACAAATCCTAAACTCTCTACCTAAGAATAGAGAAAAGAGTAAGAAATATAAGGAAGTGCCTTTAGACAGGCTAGAGTCTATGAACATTCCAGAACGTGATAGGTTGAAGGCTCCGACTAAGAACTCGTATCTTTCTCAGCTCTCTTCATTTGTTAAGTGGCTTAGAGACAATTACAGTGAGTTTGATATTACTAATCCTTTTTTAAACATGAGGGTTAAGGATAAAGAAAAGAAAAAGGAAAAACGACATTCTTTTAGTTCTGACCAAATAAAAACTCTGCTGAACTCTATGATCTATCGAGGGAGTAGAGGTTGTGCAGGACAAAGGCGTTATCAAGAAGGAGATAAGATTGTAAAAGATTCTATGTACTGGGTTCCTCTGATAGCCATCTTTACAGGTGCTAGGATGGAAGAGATTCTTCGCTTTAGGAAACAAGATATACTCGAAGAAGATGGTATTCACTACTTCTCTGTAAATGAAGATGATGGCGTAAGAAGAAAAACTACGAATGCCCTTAGAAGAATACCTATACACCAAAGTTTAATTGATTTAGGTATCTTAGATTTCATAGAAGAGCATAAGGGAAAGCGCCCTTTTTGTGATACACCCATTTCTAAACATGGTAAGTACTCTAAAGTATATTCACAAAAGTTTGGAAGGCTTCTTGATAGACTCAACATTAAAACGGAAAAAACGTGCTTCCATAGTACAAGGCATAGCTTTATTGACCGTCTAAGGTTGGCTGGGGTGTCTGAAGACATAAGAACAGAGCTTGTAGGGCATGAGAGTTCTAACAAGACTCACAATGGCTATGGGGATCACGGAACGCCCTTAAGCATCCTTAAAGAGGCAGTTGATAAGATATGTTATGATGGCGTGTCAGTAGAAGATGGGATGATAGTTGTTAGTTAGTAAACACACTATCTAAAATGTCTTTATAGTCTACATTGAGTGAATGACACATTTGAACATACTCTATGACATCAAGTCGTCTTTCTTTGTTTTCGATTTTAGAGATGTAGGATTGTGGTTTGTCAAGTTTCTTAGCTAGCTCGGCTTGAGAGAGCCCAGAAGCTTTCCTTGAAGCTTGTAGAGCAGATATAAGGCTAACATATTCTGGTGAAAAGATGGTTTTCAACAATGTCTCTCATTTGTTTATTGATAACGAAAGACAAATCTATTAAACCTGTTTCAGGATAAACCCAAAATAGGATATTTTATGAAGCTTTTTCTTTTATCATTCATTTTTATGCTTGGTGGTTGCGCTGGGCAAACAGCAGTCAATCAAACAAATGCTAAAGTTAATTCAGAGCTAGATAGCTGGAAGCGTGTACAATCTATAAGTAAAATAAGATGTGGCGACAGAGATGTTATTAAACAAGGTGAAGCGGTAGAAGTACAGAGATGTCATAAGAAAGTGGCTGACGAGTATGTTTTGCCTACAGCCGTACATCCTGATGTGTATGTTTACTATTCAGCTAAGGCTTTGGAGTTAGCGGACTCCTACGATAAAGGGCAAATAACTTCTGCACAGTACCAAGTTCAAAGAAGTAAAGATTGGATTGACTATTTAAATGCTTCTGATGCTAAGAGCCAAGCTTATGTGGGGAATGCAATGATGCAGGATCAACTCTACAGACAGAACATGCAAAATTATGCATTACAACAACAGCAGGTACAGGCACAGCAACAACAAATGCAGACTACAAACTGTCAAATGGTCGGGCATATGATGAACTGTCAAACTTTTTAAGTTTTTTTAGTTCTGTGTCTATGAGTATGTAACTGTTTAAATTAATTAAACCTTTCTTTAAAAGTAAAAAATCTTTAATCTACCTTCTCCCTGTCACTACTTGTTTTTAATGTTTGTATGGAGAAACCATGTCTAAAGATAATCCCCTTGTTAACATAGACCTTAAAGGCTTATCAAAGCCTCTGACAAAGCTTGTGGAAACTGTTGGGGCAGGTTGTGGAGTTCTGTATGAACCTACTCGTATAAAACGTAAGGCTAAAGCTGAAGCAGTGGCTACAGAAATAATGGCTGAGGCTGATGCTAAAAAACAAGAAATAGCTCAAAGAGCTGCTCATAGATTTCAGGATACAGAAATACGAAGACAAGAGAATGTAGAAGCTATTACGGCAAAAGCATATACACTTTTAGATGAAGATAAAAATACAGTAGTTTCTGAGGAGCCAGTTAGTGAAGACTGGGTTCATAGATTTTATGATGAATGTAAAGATATTGGAGAAGAAGAGGCTCAGAAGCTATGGGGAAAAGTTTTAGCAGAGGAGGTTAAAAACCCTAATAGCTTTTCACCTAGAACACTCCATACTTTAAAAAACATGTCTAGAAAAGAGGCTGAAACTTTTACTTCTTTATGTAGTTTTGTATTTGAAATTCCTGCTTCTGGATCAAAAAATCACATTGTACCAATAGTTTTGGAGCCTAACGACTCTTTGCTAACCACACGTGGACTTAATTATATGATACTAAAGGATTTAGATGCCATCGGTTTGATAAATTTTGACAGTTTAGCGGGGACTAGCTTTAAAAAGGTAAATCAAATAATAATCATGTACTTTGGTAAAAAGTTTTTCCTTCATGCTCCCCAGCCATCAGACTTGTCCGCCGGAAAGGTTTCTTTTACCCCTGTTGGTAGAGAACTCTATAAATTGACTGAGCCCATCCCTGATGATGCAATACTAAAGAAAGTGTTGGATGACCTCGAAAAAGCTAACTGGAATATTCAGGATTTAAATACCACTCTCAGTACGGATAAATAATTAAAACTTAAGTATTAAGTCAAAATCGCGGGCTTCTCTTAAGTGATACTTACATGACCTCTACTCCCAAGAGACTACACTTAATTTAACTCTCAAGAGAAAACATTGGGAAATGAGCTCATGTGAGGGATGTTTGGGTGTTAGTTTTTAAGGAGTTAGTAAGATTGTTTTTTTTAAGTCTATGTTCTTATCTCGTAGGAGAGTGTCTCATAGGTGTTAGGCTCCTTGGTGGGGGCTCTTGAGATGACACTTATGAGATGTACAAGGAGGGGGGCTCCTATGATCACGGCTCCTACAAGGGTGAGTGTTTTAGTTTTGTTTTTAAAGTAAGGAAGATGTGTTGTTTCTGCTTTAGAGAGTCCTTGACCGTTAAGGGAAAGCATATTTCATCATTGGAGGTTTATAGGTTTAATCCCCCCTTGGGAGAAAATAAAAAAAAGATATAACTATAATCTCACCAAAGAGGATGTCCTACTTCACCAAAGTATGGCTATTAGGAGTAAGTATTGTATCTCAAACGGCGGAGGGCGGGGCTCTTTTTCCCTGTCCATCGATACAGTATCGCTAGCCCGGTTATGCACTCAAAAAAAGTGCAAGCACATCTATCAGCCAGTATACCAACAAAATAGATGCTCAAGGTTTCTATGATTAGAATTGCCTTGATCCTTTTTTCCTGTGTTCTTGCTCTGGAGGCTTTGCGGTTCATGAATGCCTTCTTAGGGCTATCCTAATCCCGCTGTCTATATTTATACAGGCGACTTATCTCAATCAGGTGAGCTTATGTCTAAATATAATACCAAATTCCAATTGTTAGAAACAAGAGCTAGAGTTTTAGAGGTAATGTTGATAGTGTTTGAGTATGACAATTTTAGTAACAGACTGTCCTAGATGTGGGGCAACTAAAACGACTTTTGACATTTACACCTTCAATAACTTAGGTGGAAAGACTTACAATGGGAAACATGTTTTAGAGGCCTTCAGCGTATGTAGGCATTGCCAGCGTGGAACGATCTTCAATGCTGCTCAAAAAGATGGTGTAACTGATACCTACTTTAAGGATCCTAACAATGCGTTTGCTAGGCTAATGGGATCCCTAAACGATGTCATAACTATTGTATCCCATGTGACAACCCAAAATATGTCAACGATTGCTCCCCCAAAATCGATACCAGAGAACGTTGAAAAGGTTTTTAAAGAGGGGGCTATTGCGCTTTCTGGCAATTGTCCTAACGCTGCTTGTGCTATGTTTAGAACATGTCTAGATCTGGCTTCAAAAGATATTATAAATCACAAAAAGTTTGTTAAGGAGCCAACAAAAAAGCAGAAAGACTTTTTATCAGGCAGGTTAGAGTTCCTCTTTGAGAACGGAGCTTTAGCAGATAAGCTTAAGCTTTATATGGAATGTGTTAGAAAGGCAGGGAATATAGGAATACATGAAGGCGTCTTAGATATGGATGATGCTAATGACCTACTAGACTTTACTACTATCTTTTTAGAGGAAATGTATTCAGAGCCAGCCAAAATAGCGCAAGCTATTGAACGTACTAATGCTAGGCGAAAAAAGAAAACTTCAGAAGTATAGAAAAGTTAAAGAGTGTTATCATCTGCTTTCTTAGGGCTATCCTGATCCTGTTGTCTAGGCCTTTATAGGCAACCCGACTTAACTCAGTCATGTGAGCTTATATACCCTGAAAGTGATAGTTAAACGTTTAAGTCTTGCTCTCTTATAAGATTTACTTACGCTATGGCTGTAAAAGTATTTATTTATTAAGTATATGAAATTAATTTAAGATGTTAAAAAACACTAAGTAAAATAAGGGTTTAAAAGTGGAAGAGTTACTATATGCCTTAACACCACAAAACCTTAGGAAGAAAGCGGATGAAGTTTTCAGCCTGTTTGATTTGAAAACATTAAATCAAGAAAGAGCAAAATGGGATGTAAGTCGCTTTAGAGAAAGAGAATACTTCGATAAATTTCAAAATGAAGCCAGCCCATTACTGCAAGCTTATGTTGGATTATATCAAGAGGTCGAAGCATCAGAAGTAAGTTCTAGTTTAAAGCTAAGTCCTGAAACTTGGTTGTTTTTGTATCCATTCTTAATTTTACCTCCACAGGTTTTAGAGGGGCGTGCCGAACATATTATTAAAAAGATTGAAGTTCCTAGTCTTTTTTACACTGCAATTTTTGAGCTTAGAACTTTATGTGATTATTGTGAGGTTTATAATCAAGTAAATGTTATTGATGAAAATTTGACTGAAGATAAAAGTCCTGAGTTTGTTGTCCTCGTGAATGGAAAGAAAGTTTACGTAGAGTGTAAGGCTTTAGAAGATAAAAACTTTACCCATCGTAGAGTTTGCTCTGACATCCTTAAAAGAATCATAAAATATACCACTAAGAAACGTGTCAGCTGTGAAATAAAGGTCAGTACTCTACACGAAATAGATTTCAAGGTTGGAGAAGCTATAGCAAAGCAGTTGATTGAAAAGATAAAAAAAAGTTCTCAAGTAGATGAAGTAATGAATTGTGAAGGTTGTTCTATATCTTATAGGGCAATGTCTTTACCGCCATTTAATGTTGTACCTTCTGGTACTGGTTTTGATATTTTTGTTGATAGCAAAGAAGGAACGCAATTAGAGACTCAAATGCTCAGAGACAAAAAAGGTAATTTGAGGGCTCTTTCTGCAATGTTTATAGAAACTGAAGGCTTAAAGGACTTAGAAAGCAAGCTAATAACAAGATTGAGGGACGCAAGCAAACAGATACCCTCTGATGAGCAAGGTGTTGTTCATATTCTTATACCCTATACAAAAGGCAAAGACTTACACTCCATCATTGATGCTCTCTTTAATAAAGTTTTTTCTTGGCTAAAAAGACATCCTCATCTAAATGCAGTGATACTAACGGGAAGATATTTTGATCCTAATATACAGAATTTAGATCGAAACCAAGTCATAAAATATCACAGCGCTGTAATTCCCAACTCAGAGCCTAACGGCAGTCTACCAGAAGGTTTCTCTATACCTTACTTACAAGATGTATCAAGTTGTGTTTTTAGTACATTACTGGAAGGACAATTAAAATTTACCTTGTTAGCCCAAAGTTCAGCAAAGGAAAATCTAGGAAGAACTATTTACTATGAGGCTACAAAGGATGGGTCAAAACAGATAAGAGTTTTTGTAACATTTGATGCTTTAGTAAGAATTGAGTTAATTTCTACAGAATTTGGGCGGAGGCTTTATGAGGCCGAAGGAATGAATGTTAGTATATCTAAGCCAGAAACTTTTTCTTTTGTTTGGGACGCAAAAAACATGGAGTTAATGTATGGGAGCCAGTTACACCAATTAAAGGTTATAGGCACTTAAACTCAATATGTTGTTAAATACAGCCCCCTTGTTTTTTCCTCGGGGGAAAGGATTATAGTAAGTGGATAATTTTGATTTTTACAAGCCCCCTTACTTTTAAAATGGATTTTGGTACATAGATGTGGTACATTTTTACTATAAACATGAGTGTTTTAAGAGCTTAATCTTAAGTAAACTCTGGTTCTTAAAATCTGGTGACTAATCCCTGCGCGGTCACCATTTTTCCAGTATATTAATTAAGCAACTTTTGGCGCGGAATTAAGATATGGCGATTTACTCTTACCCTCATAATTGTCCCTTACGAAGCGATCCAGCCATCGCACGCCCACACCACTCGCCATGCCTCCTGGTGGTGTTGCGGTTCCTGCAATATCCATATGCGCCCAGCGACATTTGTCCTGACCGTTTTCATCTTTTTCGATAAAATTATGCAAAAAGGCTGCTGCCGTACTTGCACCGGCACCTTTTATACTGCTTACATTACTGAAATCCGCAAGCTTGCCTCTCATGGCCTTGGCAAAATCCGCATGCAGGGTAGGCATTCTCCATCCTTCCTCATCAACTATTTTGCCAGCTTTTTGAATTCTTTCCCACAGCTCATCATCATTGTCGAAAACACCTGTATAGGTATGAGAAAGAGCCATGACTACGGCACCGGTCAGTGTAGCCAGATCGACCATGGTTTCAGGATTATATTTTTGCTGTAGATATGTCATAGCATCTGCAAGCACCAGGCGTCCTTCAGCGTCGGTATTTCCGATTTCGACCGTTTTGCCATTCATCATCTTTAAAATGTCGCTGGGGCGGTAGGAATGACCGTCCGGCATGTTTTCTGTAAGTCCCACAATAGCAACGACCTTTGCATCAGACCCACGGGCTGCCAAGGACCTCATTGCACCAACCACAGCAGCAGAGCCGCACATATCCATCTTCATACCCAACATTGAGCCACCCGGCTTGAGATTCAACCCCCCTGAATCAAATGTTACGCCTTTACCAACAAGCCCAAGAGGGCGCTCAGTATCATGAGGGTTCACATTATATTCCATGACAACCATGCAGCCCGGGTTCATTGTGCTTCCTTGCATAACAGCCAATGCGCCGCCCATGCCATGTTGTTTGAGATCAGCCACATCCAAAGTTTTAACTTTTATGTTCGGGAACGCCTGAAGTTCGTTCGTAATTTTTTTGGCATACTCGATAGGTGTTAATTTGTTGGCAGGTTCGTTTCCAAGATCTTTTGCCCATGAAACGCTTTCTGTAGTCGTTTGTAACGGGGTGTATATTTGTTTGGCTTTTTCAGTATCGTTCACAACCGCTGTGAGCGATAACGCATCTGACTTCGCCGCAGTTTTATATTTATCAAAACTGTAAGTTGCGTTATGCACACCATCAATCAGATAGGCTGCAAACTCCTCCTGAGAGAGCGAGCTGCCTTCATAGTCATCAGATATAAGGGAAATATTTTCTGTCTCGCCTGTTTGTTTCAAGGCTTTGAAAAGTGTTGAGCCAAGCCCTTTAAAACTTTTTTGCTCCAAAGCCTCAGGATTTCCGATCCCAAGAAAAATGATATCCTTAAAGCCATTGGTTGTTGCAACAGTACCGGTTAGAACCTGACCTGTTTTCCCTTCGAAAGATGGTTTGCCCTCAATGCGACCGGACAATGCGCAGCCAAACTCCATATTCAGATTTCTTGAACGCAGCCCCCAATTATTTCCATTGGCTACTGGTACAACGATTACTTTGGACTCTTCTTTTGAAATTTCTTTTTCGAATGAAACATTCATGGCTATGGCCTCCCGTATATTTTTTTTATTAATCTAGATTTAGCACGGGTGGTAAAAGAGTGTCAATCTGCCTGTAAAGCTTACTCAGAGTTGAGGAAACTGAACAAATCACGAGGGTCGTCTGGCGCCGTAATCAGGTCTATTTCTTTATAAAATTCTGTAAAGCGTGCATCTTTAATCTTATCATTGATAAAGCGTAAATAAGAAAAATCTTCCAAGGCAAAACCGACTGAGTCAAATAAAGTTATTTCATCCTGGGTTTTTCTACCAGTGGCTTCACCCTTTATGACCTGCCATAATTCGGTAACAGGGAAGTTTTCGTCCATTTGCTGGATTTCACCTTCTATGCGGCTTTGCTCTTCCAGCTCAACAAACACATTTGACCTTGCGACAATTGATTTTTGTAATTCTGTTTTGCCAGGACAATCTCCTCCAATGCCGTTTATATGAACCCCGTTCCCAATCATGTTGTCCGACAGGATTGTCGCTTGTTTTTTGTCTGCAGTGACTGTTGTTATAATATCTGCTCCTGCGACCGCGGCCTCTGCAGAAGAAGCAAGCTTAATCCTGAAATTTTGCCCGGCTAGGTTTTTACGAAATTTTTCAATGGCCTTTTCATCTATATCAAAAACCTGGAGATCGCTAATACCCAATAGGGCTTTGAATGCATATGCCTGAAATTCAGATTGGGATCCCAATCCTATGATAGCCATCTTCTTTGAATTTTTTCTTGATAGATATTTAGCGGCAAGTGCGGAGGTAGCAGATGTTCTTAATGCCGTTCCCAATGTCATCTCGCTCAACAATTGTGGGTATCCTGTTTTCACATCAGAAAGAACACCAAAGGCAACAACTGTCATAAGACCGTTTTTAAAATTTTTAGGATGGCCGTTCACATACTTAAAGCTGAATTTTTCACCGTCGCTGATGGGCATAAGCTCTAAAACGCCATCGGGGGTATGTGATGCATAGCGAGGAGAAAGGTCGAATTGATCCCAGCGCTTGTAATCGTCCTCTATATAAGAGGCCAATTCAATGATCGCATTTTCCAGCCCGATTTCTTTAATGAGGCGCGCTGTATTCTTAACTCCGGTGTATTTGACTGGAATGTAATTTTTATCCATTTAGCGACTCCATGATTACAAAAATTTTGATGGAATAGGATTTTAACCTATATGGGTATGAAAGGAAATATCAAGACGCGGAGAACCCAATGCAGTATTTAACGGCCTATATTACAACAGCAATTATATTCTTAGGGATTGATTTTGTCTGGTTGGGCTTAGTGGCAACAAATTTTTATAAAAACCAATTGGGGGACCTGATGAAAGATCAGCCCAACTTAGCCGTGGCTGCAGTTTTCTATCTTGTCTACGTTATAGGCTTGGTTATATTTGCCGTAGCGCCCGCTCTAAAGGAACAGAGCTGGCAGCATGCTTTATTTTTTGGTGCTCTGTTCGGTCTTTTCGCCTATGCAACTTACGACTTTACGAATTTAGCTACTCTACGTGGTTGGCCGGTAAAAGTTGCGGTAGTTGATGTGGTTTGGGGAACAACAATAAGCGGTATCGCCTCATTGGGAGGCTATATGATTACACGTAACTTTATGAGTTAAATATGGGTATAGAAAAATTCTGGAAAATAACTGTTGTTATTCCTGTAAATGAAGGCCAATCAGAGGCTCCGCTTTCTCCTTCTGAGGCCATGGCCGTTTGTTCTTCGTTAAGGAAAGTAATAGATCACATCAAAGCAAGTGACCCTATAGGCCGCACAGGAAATTACATTGGAGTGTATGGATTAAATGTTCGCTCGGGCGGCTACACTCCTGCAGATGGCTCAAACCCTGTCAAAGGACAGAGAGGCAAAGAAGAAGAGGGGATTTGCTACGAATTGATAACTTATGCACCTGGAAGTGTTGCGGATAAGGAAGTTGAGGTTTTCTGCAGTGAGATTGCAAGTATCCATCCCTGGGAGCATCCCACAATTGAAATTGAACATATTTACTCATGGGTACCGGAATGACCGAGTATCAAAAAGCCATTTTTGCGGCCGGATGCTTTTGGGGCGTTGAACACTTGTTCCGCAAGCAAGAAGGCGTTATTTCAACACGTGTTGGTTATATAGGCGGGAAAAGACCCAATCCAACATATGAGCAGGTTTGTACAGGTGTGAGTGGACATGCCGAGGCACTTGAGGTCGTCTTTGATCCGGAAGTCACCAGCTATAAGGAATTGCTTTTGTTTTTCTTTAAAATGCATGACCCTACAACCAAAGATCGTCAACATAATGATATCGGTTCACAGTACAGGTCAGCTGTGTTTCCTGTAGATACTCAGCAGGAAGATATAACAGCTCGCGTCATAGACAGGCTTAATGAAAAAAATATATATGGAGCAAAGGTTGTCACGACTATTGAACCATTGCAAAAATCTGGTCCTTTTTATGAGGCAGAAGGTTATCATCAGGATTATTTGGAGAAACATCCTGATGGGTATAACTGTCATGTATTAAGACTTAATCTGGATTTAAGCGATATATAAATTTTATTTATCAGCCGGAAGGTCAGGATGTTGGTTAGTGTTTGGTTCGCGAATTTCATCATGGCGTTCAAACATAATAACGGTATCACCGTCTTTCAAGTCTTGCTTTTGCGGGGGTTGAAACTGAACTTTACCTCCAGTTTTAATAATCCCGACTATCACTAAGAGACCTTTTTCTTTTTCCTCTTGAATGTCGGCCAGATTAAATTCTGCATCTACTCGCGTGGTTTTAAATCTCCACCCCTGACGGTAGAGTCTTGAGAAATCCCAATAATTGTAATCTTCAGCAGCAAAAGTTTGTCCTTTGATGGTATGGGTTATCTGCTTTCTTTCATGCTCGTCTTCATCTTGTGCAGAAAGTTGAAAAACGCGCTCTTTACCAAATTCATGTGCAAAGGTACTACAGAGTAATGCATTATATTCAGCATTATCTGTTGCGGCTAAGAGTTTGTTGTATCTAGATAATTCAAGTTTAAAGCCGGTTTCTTCGGAAAGGGGCTCTCCGTAATAAGCCTTGATACCAGAATCTGAAAGTCGGACAGGTTTCAGCGCATGCCAGTTCCGGTCAGCAATACTGACAGCGATATCATGGGCAGAAAGTGTCTCGCCAAATTGTATACTCCACTCAGATGCACCAACTATAATCAAACCATCAGTGGAGGGGTGGGCAAGTCCAAGTAGTCTACCAAGAGGCTTGGCTGTTAATCCACCTATGAATACTGTGCTAAGCACAATTGCAAAGGCAAGGGGAAGTATCTGTTCTCCATCTTCATAACCCGCTGAAACCATGAGCGGTCCCATTACCCCGGCAACAGCCACACAGACTATACCGCGCGGGGCGATCCAGCCCGTCATAATTGTTTCGCGCCAAGTCATTTTACTGCCGATTGAAGAAGCAAGTGCGACCAGCGGTCTTATAACGAAGATTATGGAGAGAATAAAGGCAATGCCACGCCAATCTATATTGGAAAGAATTGAGAAATCCATTCCTGCTGTGATGACAACAAAAATTCCTGATACGAGAACAATGGAAATAGTTTCTTTAAATCGTTTAATCTCTTCAATGCTTGTAACACTGAGGTTGGCAAGGACCATACCTAATATGGTTACACCGATAAGCCCTGATTCATGAAGCAACATGTTACAGCTGACAAAAAGTATAATAACCGAAGACATGATAAAGGCGGGTTTAAGGTATTCAGCGATCCAGCCCCTGTTCATAATTTGCGCCAGCAAATACCCCGCGACGGCACTTAATATTGAAACGATCAAAAGGCTGCTGCCCGCATGAATTGTGAAGGACGTTATGCTGGGATCGGCGCCGCTCTGTGAAAAGACGATAAATTCATAACATAAAACTGCAATAATTGCGCCGATAGGATCGTTTACAATACCTTCCCATTTAAGTATTGATCCAACGCGTTCATTTAACCGCGCATGTTTAAGGAGGGGCATGATAACGGTTGGACCAGTTACAATTAAAAGTCCGCCAAACGTAAGTGAGACCGCCCAGCTCAACCCTGCCAAATAATGACATGCTGCTGCTGTTAACGCCCATGCTACAGGCGCGCCGACAATAACAAAATGACGAATAGCGTGGCGTGCACCACGGATTTCCTTGAAGTTTAAATTCAGAGACCCTTCGAAAAGTATAAGGCCCACGGCAAGAGAAATGGCAGGTTGCAAAAGATCTCCAAATAGGGGCTCTGGCGTAATCAGGCCAAATATGGGACCTGCAAGAAGACCTGATATGAGGAGGAAAACAATTGCGGGTATCTTTAATCGCCAGCCTATCCACTGTGCTGCTATTGCAAAAAATGCGATTGTTGCCAATTGAAAAGGAATATCATCTATCATGCCGCTTAAGATAGTATGGCTATATAATTTATAAAAGAGAAGGATTGCGGTTTTCCCGAACTTTCAGTAAAAGAGATGGATGACAGAGCATAAATCCCTGAAAGATCTTTTGACGCCACCTGATATGCCGGAGACGGAACGAAGTAGCTTCGGTGTCAAAAGAATACGAAATTACTTTTTAGCCGGTGTTCTGGTCACAGCCCCAATTGCTATAACTATTTATCTGACACTATCTTTTTTAAATTTTATAGATAGCCGTGTCCGCAAACTATTACCATTTGATAATCTGGATGCAACTCAACAGGCTTATGCTGTTCCCGGGCTTGGTATTTTAATTGCAATTCTCTTTTTTATTCTGGTTGGTTGGTTCGCTCGTAACTATCTTGGACAGCTACTCATTCGTTTTTCTGAATATATCTTCAGCCATATGCCGATTGTGCGCACAATCTACAGCGCACTTAAACAAATATTTGAAACGGTTATGGCGACAAAGTCGCAGGCTTTCCGCGATGTGGTTATGATAGAATATCCAAGGAAGGGTGTTTATTCTCTTGGGTTCTTGACAGGTCAGACGAAAGGAGAGGTTCAACGCGTGACTGATAATGAGGTTGTGAACATATTTCTTCCGACCACACCTAACCCGACATCGGGATATCTTCTCTTCGTACCTAAAAAAGAAGTGCGTTTCATGGATATGACTGTGGAGGAGGGGATTAAGATGATTGTCTCCGCCGGTATTATTACACCGGCTGACAAAGCGGCTAAATCTATTTCTCCATCTGATCAAAAATCCCTTCCTAAAAAATCAGATGCAAAAAAGCCTGTGGTGAAAACAAAAACCGCAAAAAAAGCGGTTAGCAAGAAATCTTCAACCTCTAAATTGAACAAGAAAAAAACTTAACCAGATTTCAGATAGTTAATCGCCTGGTCGGCCTCGAAGAGGTAGAGCAGCGTTCTTAATTCCTTGCCGCGCTGGGAGGTTAAGTTTGTGTCCTTTTCTAAAATAAGTTTTGCATCGTCTCGGGCTATGGCCAGAAAGTTGCCGTGGTCTTCAAGCCGGGCGATTTTAAATTCAGGCAGGCCACTTTGTTTTGTGCCGAGTATGTCCCCGCTGCCCCGCAGCTCCATATCTTTTTCCGCGATTAAGAATCCGTCCTCTGTGTCGCGCATTATAGAAAGGCGCTCTTTAGCGGTCGATGTAACAGGTGTTTTATACATCAGAAAACAATAGGATTTATCGCCACCGCGCCCCACACGTCCACGAAGCTGATGGAGTTGCGCCAATCCGAAACGGTGGGCTTCTTCTATGACCATCACGGTTGCCTCAGGCACATTAACCCCAACTTCAATGACCGTTGTTGCAACTAGAACATCGAGGCGGCCTTCTGAGAAATCACTCATTACGCGGTCTTTATCCTCACCTCTCATGCGTCCATGGATTAACCCCACGCGTTCACCAAAAAAAGATTGCAGGATCTGGTATCTCTCTTCCGCGGCAGTAAGATCCAGCTTTTCTGATTCCTCGACCAAAGGGCAGACCCAGTAAACGCGCGCGCCTTTATCAATCTGGCGTTTCAGACCGGCAATCATGTCATGTGCTTTTTCCTGAGGTATTAACCTTGTATCTACAGGTTTTCGTCCAGGCGGTTTTTCCATGATGCGAGATACGTCCATGTCGCCATAGGCGGTAAGTGCGAGTGTGCGTGGTATCGGCGTTGCTGTCATGACTAACACATCAGTACCTTTCCCCTTTTCAGAAAGAGTGATGCGCTGGTGAACGCCAAAGCGGTGTTGTTCATCAATTACAGCCAGTCCAAGATCATCAAAAATAACCTTTTCTTGGAATAGTGCATGGGTGCCGATTATGATTTTAGCACTGCCTGAGCTTATCTTTTGATAGGCTTCCTTCTTCTCCTTAGCGCTCATTCGTCCCGTCAATAGCAGGATATCAAGCCCCATTACCTGAAAAAGAGGCTCTAATGTTTCAAAATGCTGCCGTGCCAATATTTCAGTGGGTGCCATGAATGCACCCTGTGTTCCGCTGTCGACTGCGTTCATCAGGGCAAGCGCGGCGACAACAGTCTTTCCGCTTCCGACATCTCCCTGAATAAGACGCATCATTTTAGCGCTCGCACGCATATCTTGATCAATTTCTGACAGGACATCTTCCTGCGAATTTGTCAGTTGAAAAGGCAAGGCAGATTCCAGTTTTTGTCGGTAGGGGCCAACAACATTAAAGGCGCGGCCATGTTTTTCGCGTTGCTGCCGACGCGCCAGTGCAAGCGTAAGCTGGTTAGCCAGAAATTCGTCATATGCCAATCTTGTTCTTTGTGGAGAGACTGGCTCCAGATCCTCTCCGTTTTGTGGGGCGTGAAGTTTTTTCAAGGATGAAAGCCAGCTGTCCCAGCCGTATTTTTTCAGCATTGAATTATCCAGCCATTCGGGCAGGTCCGGCGCCATTTCCATTGCGGCGGCCATCGCCTTCGTGACCGCTTTATTTGTGACCCCATGAGTAAGAGGATAGACTGGTTCGGCAGGTAATATCTCATCAGTTTTGTTTCCATCCGCAATATAGTCCGGATGAACCATCTGTAGATTTCCCTGATAACTTTCAAGTTTTCCACTGACTTTGACTACCTTACCGACTGGAAGTGTTTTTTCAATCCAGCTTTTATGCGGATTAAAAAAAACAAGCGTCATGCGCCCGGTATCATCAGAAACAGTAACCCTGTAAGGAATAGAGCGTCTTGGGGAGGGGGTGTGTGATTTAACTTTTACTTTTAAAGTGGCAACGCGTCCCGCCTCGGCATTACCAATGTTTGGAGAGTAGGAGCGGTCAATGAGTTCTATTGGCACATGCCAAAGAAGATCTAAAATTTTCCCGCCGCCTGTCAAACGCTCGAAATGTTTTTCACTTCGCGGTCCTATGCCCGGCAGTATGTTAAGAGAGCGGTATAAAGCATCAAGTATAAAGGGGCGCATACCCACTAACCTAAAATGTTTTCCTTGCGGAGGGTAGTCTTTTTTGCAAGATAGTTTTCATGGATAACGATCAGGATTTAGATGTTATAAGAAAGCGCCTTATCTACCGTGCCTGGCACAGAGGCACGAGGGAAATGGATATGCTGATAGGTAACTTTGCAAAAAGTTATGTGCCACATTTCAATACCAATGAACTCTCGGAATTTGAAAATATTTTAAACATACCTGATCAGGATTTATATGATTGGTATTCTGGACGTAAACAAATACCTGAAAATCAGTCAGGTCATGTGATGAAGAAGTTTTTAAAACATCGCTTTTCAGCCTGAACAATATATGTTTTAAAACTGACATGGAAACTATTACCGCATCACAGCCCTCTGAGGCATCTCCATCCTTGCCCGTAATTTACGGTGCTCCCGAGGGGCAGGATGCACGCATCTTGGCTGACAAAGCCCGAAAGTTAATGCCTCAGGATAAGGTGCTAGTGCATATAGCTTTGGATGATACGCGAATATCTGTTTTAAAAGAGTGCCTCTCTTTTTTTGCAACTGATGTCGAGGTGCTTTCACTACCTGCCTGGGATTGTCTTCCCTATGACAGAGTTTCACCGAATAGTGAAATTGTGGCCGAGCGCGCCTCTGTTCTTTGTGAACTGTTGCGTTGGAGTCGTGAAAAAGTAAGGCGCCCTAAAATCCTATTACTTACTGTTAACGCAGCTTTACAGAAAGTGACGCCCCGATCAGCTTTGGCTGATGCCGGTTTTTCAGTGAGTAAAGGTGGGCGCTTAAAGCAAGATGAATTGTTTTCGTATCTCTCATCAAACGGATATATCCGCACAGAAACAGTCCGGGAGCCAGGCGAATTTGCAGTCCGTGGGGGCATAATAGATTTGTTTCCTGCTGGACACGAACAACCTGTGAGGCTGGACTTGTTTGGGGATGAAATCGAGTCCATCAAGCATTTTGATCCCATGGATCAGCGTAGCCAAAACAGTATTGATCATTTTTCACTCACGCCTGCCACTGAATTTTTCCTGAATGATAAAACTGTTTCGCGTTTTCGCTCGGAATATCGGGAATTTTTTGGAACTGTGGGTGGTGCTGACCCTCTATATGCCGCAGTCAGTGAGCATCGCCGTTACAACGGTATGGATCACTGGATGCCTCTGTTTTTTGAGGAGATGCAGACTGTTTTCGATTATCTTGACGGTTACGAGCTAACACAAGACCATCATAGTCTCCAGGCGCAATACGAGCGCATTGATCAGATTAAGGATTTTTACCTGACACGTAAAAATCTTGATGAGGCCAACAAAGGAAAATCGGCTAAGGATATTGCGGGAAAAGGGCTTGTCTATCACCCTTTGCCGCCTGAATGTTTATATATCACTGAAACTTTGCTAGATGGTGAAATCCTCTCACCATTCAAATCCCCTGAAGGTGGTAAAGATAGTGAGAACGCGACAAAAGCCAAAAACTTTATAGAAGAGCGTTCAAACCCTGAAATGGATTTACTGAAATCTCTGGCTGAATATATATCGCATCTCAGAAGCAATAATCTTAAGGTTTTCATATCGGCTTATAGTGAAGGGTCACGTGGAAGACTGCGCGCGATGATGGAGCAATCCGGTTTTGCAAATTTGAAAGACTGTAAGAATATTAAAGACTGCAAAGCACTTTCCACACGTGAGACCGGACTTATAATTTTAGGTCTTGAAAACGGCTTCGTCGCACATGATATAGCCGTTATATCAGAGCAAGATATACTTGGTGACAGACTGACCCGCACAACCAAAACCCGAAAGAGAAAAAGCGATAATTTCGTTCGTGAGGTTTCATCCCTGCAGGAAGGGGATCTTGTCATCCATTCCGAGCATGGGCTGGGGCGTTTTACGGGGCTGGAAACGCTGGAAGCAGCTGGCTTAAAACATGATTGCGCCAAGCTTGTTTATGAGGGGGGTGACAAGCTTTTTGTACCTATTGAAAATATTGAAGTTCTATCAAAATACGGCTCCGATGACGAGGCAGTGTCGCTCGATAAGCTGGGCGGGGCAGGGTGGCAGTCACGTAAAGCCAGGGTTAAAAAAGATCTTCTGAGAATAGCAGAGCATTTGATGAAGATAGCAGCAGCCCGTGAGCTGAAAAAAGGTGAGTCTCTTTCAGTTGATAATGAAATCTATAACCGTTTTGCCGCAACTTTTCCGTACGCGGAAACGGATGATCAGAACAAAGCCATCGCAGATGTTGTTGAAGATATGGCAAGCGGCCGTCCAATGGACAGGTTGGTATGTGGTGATGTTGGTTTCGGGAAAACGGAAGTCGCGCTTCGCGCAGCATATGTTGCCGCGATGGATGGTGCGCAAGTCGCGCTTATTGCTCCGACCACACTTCTGGTGCGTCAGCATTATATGAATTTTGTTGAAAGATTCAAAAATACCGGCCTTAAAATCGCCCAGCTTTCACGATTTGTAACACCTCGCGCAGCCAAAGCGACGAGAGATGCAATGGCAAAGGGTGAGGTTAATATAGTAATAGGTACACACGCATTATTGGCCAAGGATGTTAAATTTGACCATTTAGGCTTGATGATCATTGATGAAGAGCAGAGATTTGGTGTCAAACAAAAAGAACGCCTTAAAGAGTTGCGCGAAAATGTTCATATTCTGACGCTCACCGCAACACCTATACCAAGGACACTTCAAATGTCGCTGACAGGTGTAAAAGATATGAGCATTATTGCAACACCACCCGTAGACAGAATGGCAATTCGCACCTTTGTCTTGCCCTTCGACCCAATGGTTATCAGAGAAGCCATATTAAGAGAGCACTACCGCGGTGGTCAGAGCTTTTATGTATGCCCACGTATTAAGGATCTCGAGCAGGTTGAAGAGACCTTGAGGGAGCTTGTGCCAGAGGTATCCATTGTGGTTGCGCATGGGCAGATGAGCTCTACAGAGCTTGAAGATAAAATGAATGCCTTTGTCGATAAGGAATATGATGTTCTAATCGCAACAAATATAATTGAGTCGGGGCTGGATATTCCAACCGCAAACACAATGATTGTTCACCGTGCTGAGATGTTCGGACTGGCGCAGCTTTATCAAATTCGGGGACGCATAGGGCGTTCGAAGGTGAGGGCTTATGCCTATCTAACATACGAGCCTAACAAAA
>NZVS01000038.1 GCA_002701555.1 Alphaproteobacteria bacterium
AACACTCATACGTATAACTTTTATTTATGACATCTTATAAATCAGAATTCTTAAATATACTAGAGCAACGCGGTTTTATCCATCAGGGAAGCGACCTGGAAGGACTGGACTCAAAACTTTGTGAAGGCACGCAAAGCGCCTATATCGGATTTGACGCCACGGCAAAATCACTTCATGTCGGCAACTTAACCGGTATTATGATGCTTTATTGGTTTCAGCAATCCGGTCATAAGCCTATCACGCTTATGGGCGGGGGAACATCAAAAATCGGTGACCCGTCTTTCAAGGATGAACAGCGCGTCCTCCTCACCGACGAAGTTATAGAAGACAATATCGAACATATAAAGAAAACCTGTTTCAAACAATTTCTGACCTATGGCGATGGTGAAACCGATGCTTTGATGGTTAACAACAATGACTGGCTGGACGGGTTAAAATACTTGTCCTTCCTGCGTGATTACGGGCGTTATTTTACGGTCAACCGTATGCTCTCTTTCGACAGTGTAAAGCAGCGTCTTGAGCGCGAAAGCCCACTTTCTTTGCTAGAGTTTAACTATATGGTCATGCAAGGCTTTGATTTTCTTGAACTCTACAGGCGTTACGACACTATTTTGCAGATGGGTGGATCTGACCAGTGGGGGAATATCATCAATGGTGTTGATCTGGCACATAAAAGTGACAAGGCGCAGCTATTTGCTTTAACTGCACCTTTGCTGACCACACCTGACGGTAAGAAAATGGGTAAAACTGTTAATGGCGCAGTCTGGCTGAATGCCGATATGCTGTCCCCTTATGATTATTACCAGTATTGGCGCAATGTCGATGACGTTATGGTCAGTACATTGCTTCGACGCTTTACCGTCTTGCCGATTAGCGAGATTGAAAAGCTTGAAGCCTTGCAAGGCGCAGAAATAAACGAGGCTAAAAAGATACTTGCTTTTGAGGCTACAAAAATCTGCCACGGTGAAGACGCTGCCAAGGATGCACAAGATACTGCCCAGAAAACTTTTGAACAAGGCACTGTAGGCGATGACCTGCCAAGCGTTTCGGTAGAAAAAACAGAGCTTGATGCAGGATTTTCAATGATAGATGCCCTTAATAAAGTTGGCTTTGCAAGCTCCAATGGTGAAGCCCGCCGACTGATAAAAGGTGGAGGGGCGCGCGTTAATGACGAGACCGTTAATGATGAAAACCATTCCATCGACAGCAAAGATTTGACTGATGAGGGTTATATAAAAATCTCAGCTGGTAAAAAAAGGCACGCTTTGATAAAGATATAAGTTATAATTGACATAATGTCATATATTATTTATAACTAAACCATGTCAAAAAAATACGGCAAGTCAGGTAGAAAGAAAAAACAAAAAGGCGGAAAGCCGTATACAGGTATGCCATCTTTATCTTCCACTACGCCTTCCTTTTCGGCACCTCAAAAAAAACGCCAGCTTCGCTTTGATGAGCCAGAAACACTGGACCGTATTAATAACTGTGATTCTCTTGCTCAGGTTTTATCTACTTTAAAAGACTCGTACGAATCTATTAAGTCACTTGATAGACGCCAACGGGAAAAACATTCTTATTTCTTTTTTCATAAGGTATCCCCCCGCGTTAGCGCGATGAGTAGTTTAATCGCAGGAGCCAGCTCTCACCAAATTGCTTACATTATGAGGTTTTCAGGAAAACTCGGTGCAGAATTAAAACCTGATTTCACCGAAGCCTGGGCGGATCGTTTCTGCGAAACCATGCCATATATGGACAAAAGGCAGCTTATGGCGTCTTTACATGGTTTGCGCGAAATGCGTTTTTATCCTGCTCACCCGATACTTTCGAAAATCACCGAACGCTTTCTTGAAATACAAAATGGTGAGCCTGATACACAGCTGGACTGTGTAGAATTAACGCGGGTTTTTGCAGATCATGCCGAAGCGGGCATTGTACCTGACAGGGAACTTTTGATGGCATGGTCACAGAAATGCTCAGAAATGCAAGGTATGCATGACTATTATGAAAGCAGGTCTCTCCTCAGATCACTTGCAATTTTTGATATATTAAGACCTGACTGGGGTCTGCGCACTTTCGCTGGCAGGGTTGATGAAGGCCTTAAAAAATTAAATCACCCGAAGGATGGGCAAGATCACGCATTAATGCAAGCTCGTATGTATCTTGATTTGCCACTGAACAGTATCCCCTCGTCATATGATACACATGATAATAAATCACGCGCCGAGCAAAGATTTAGGACATTACTAGAAGAGACAACGCGTATTAATGTGGAAGATGGTGAATTTATTCCCGAGATTCCTCGACACTGTGATATGAAGCAAAATTATTACGGTACACCAGTGCATATTGAGTATGATGGCGCTTTTCACTTTTCCAGAGATTTAAGCGCACCGTGCAATGCAGGTCATGATATTTATAACGGCTCTACATTACTGCAGTCTGCATTAATGGAGAAATTACGCCCTACCGAACACTTTTTACGCGTGAGAGCTGTTGATGGGAATGAATTACAAAAACTTCCTCAGGATCGCGCTAAAAAGTCTTTAAAGCGCATTATGGATGAAGTGGTACAAAAACCCGCAGGTGTATATGAGAGTAAGCTTTTTTGCGGTGGTTTCGTAGGTCAGCACCTACCTACCAGATAAAGACTCTACTCACCATCTGGCGCTTCACCTTCAAAAAGGATTTTTCTTAAAATACCCGGTGCCAATACAGATAACGGATTTACCGTGATATTGGGATCATCCGTACTGCCTCTTATTTTATATGTTGCTGCAAATAATGCGTCCCCGCCAGTTAAAATATCCCCTATAAGCGGTATTTTGCCAATTAGCGTATTAATACTGTTTAAAGGAACAATTGTCCCTTCCACATCTATTTTTCGGGCTGTCTGGTTTACAACGCCAGCGAAGGTTAACCCGACTTCAGAACCGGAGGTTCGTCCATCTTTAAATGTAATCATGGTTGTTCCATTGCGTTTGACATAGGTGAATCCTGTCTGCAGTCTAGAAAAACTTATACCATCACCACTGACAAATTCCTGGAAACCGTTCGGGGACACAGCATTAAGGAGACGGGCAGAGCCGGGTGCATCTGTAAAAATAAAATTATCTATCCTGATTTGGCCTTGAATATCGTTTTTACCTTTATTTGGAATAGGAACCCCGCGCACAGTTAGGTATCCCCCTACAACATTATTATAAATCCCCATTTCGCGTAGCAGACCACCGGCATCTTCGGCTTCTATCGCCAGATCGAGTTTGCCTTGTTGATTAGGTGTATAGCGGAAAGCAAACTTTCCTTGCCCTGCCTTGGCGTCGAGTATTATACCGTCTACGAGCCCTTGTTCATCTATTTTGGCATTAAATTTAACCTGTTCAAGCGAACCTTCATCAGAAACTTTTAGATTGTTTACAGTTCCATTCACGCTTATAGCAGCAGAATTGGTAGGAGTGGCTCTATCACCGATATCGAGGTTCCGGTCTTCATCATCAGCATCAAGAAAAGGACGGGCATCTGCTTTTTCCCCCTTAATGTCAAATACAAGTTGATTATCATAAGGTCTTTGGAAAGTCAGCTCAAAGTCATTATCCGGAAGTACTATACGGCTGAATGCAGCCTTACTTACATCCACATTTTCCCCGAACTTGCTGAATTCCATCCTGCCGTTTTTAAGTGCGCCGTCCGGTAGTGTAACCTCGAGTGCCTTGACCATGTCTATCTGGTCATTAACGAGAGTAACTTTTGCCGAAGCCGTAGCTGGCTGGCCTTCCTTTTTCAAATAATCGAGCGGGTCGAGGCGAAATGCAACAGGAGTTAAGTTGGCTTTAACGTCAACCTTCGCTTCCTTCAGGTTTGTTGACTGGGTATAAACTATATCTAAAGGCACATCCCCCGCTATATATTCATCAAGAGTTACTCCGAACTGATCCCTGAGCGCCCTGTCGGCAACAATCTGGGCCGCCACTTTTTGTGAGTAAGGTGCACCTGCCAAATCGAAATATTGCTCATAATCAAGGGTAACCGGTCGACCTGATAAGAGGCCTTTACCTTCAATATTAACCTTACCCTTGCCAGATACAACCGAGAGATTAGCCTCACTTAGATCTAAATTTTTGACAACACGTGGTAAGACTGCATTTTCCAGCTCCGCACTGACCGTTACTTTAATATCTTCTTCCAAGAGATCATTTTTGGTCGGAAAATCTACACCTACATCAATATTTGCGATTCCACTTACCTCAGACGGTGATACACCTAATTCTTCATCAAATTCAATAGGTTCCCGGCTAATATAATCGACGATTGTAGAAAACGGGCCTCTTCCTTTAACGTCTATATCGGCTGTTCCCAGTCCTCCTGCGGCTTTAGTGTCAATTATTACTGAGCTCTCAGTTAAATTAACATCGGCTATATTCCCTGAAACAACATTTATATCCAGTATACCTTCCTTATAATTTCCGTTCCCGCTAAGATTGCTTGCAGGAATAAGTGGAGGACGATACTCTACAAATAGTTCCTCAAAGCTAAAGCTGGCTGTAGGGTCGCCTAAAGACAGTGTTTCTATCTCTTCATATAGCGGTGTTTCACCGTATAGCTCGACATTATATAAAATTTCACTGAGTAGCTGATCAGTTGTGGGGACTGCATTAAAATTTAAAACTAATGGAATATCTGCTTGGGCCTCCAAAATTGTACCTTTGGACAGGTTATCCACTATCCACTCTTTCTCAGGCGATGTATCATCTTCTGGCCAATAACTATCCAACATATCAATAGGAATATTTTGTGAATTCAGACTGACAATCATATCCAAAACACCCCCTTTTATAATGCCTTCACCAGACGCTTTCAGACTTAAGTCCTTACTGACCAGCTCGGCAGATAAAAGGCGGGCAGTATCTGTATTCTTGCTATATTCAACCTCAAGAAAAAGGTAATCAAGCGGTAAGCTAATGTCGTTTTCCGGCACGAAAAGTGTGCCATTTTTAGACTGGATGGTGCCATTTAAGAACAATATCCTACCTTGCTGGTCTAATTTGATCTCACCCCCGCCACTTGCACTAACATTTTCACCATCTATGTCTCTGAACCCTAATATAGGAGTAATTAAAAAAGGCTCTACATTGGCAAAATCGACGTCAACACTGTAGGAATTTCCTTTTTCAAGGGTAAAAAAAGTTTTTATCTCGGCCTTATTCTTTTGTCCTGGTAATCGTCCTTCAACGCTGATTTCAGCCTCACCTTGGCGACGCAAAAAAAGGAAATTCATATCATTGACGGCCCAAGTCGTTGTTTCGACCTCATCCACAATCGAAAGATTGGCATTGCGTATTTCCATTGCCTCAAGACCATATAAAGGGTCATTTTCAGAGCTATGCCCGGCATTTAGAGAGTTAATAATAAAACTGTCTATATTGATTGGCTGTAAATTACTGTCATTGTTGCCATTTTGAGCATCTAATGTGACCTGAACCTCGCCTTCGACTGTTTTTACAAGTGTAACATTTGGAGAATCTATAATAATTGCACGCGGTATGACTTTACCTACCAGCAGAGGCAACCTTTCCAAAGATATAGCTGCTGTTTCCAGATGAAGTGTCTCTTTTTTATTCTGGTAAACATGCACATCATCAAGGATTAAAAGTAAAGGCCCTGTAATTTCCGGCCAGCTTAATGCTGCCTTACCGAACTTCACTTCTGTTTTTTCTTCCTCATCTGCTAATGCTGCCTCCAGCTTTTCCAGCGCAAAACTGACATCTACTGGCCCCTGCTGCAGACGATAAGCAGTTACAGCTATAGTCAAAGCAACTAAGACGAGAATTGCAAGCAAACTTTCCCAGATCCAAAGGAATGCAACTTTCCTTTTTGATCTTTTAACTTTGATTTTTGCCTTAGGCGCTGGGGTTGACTTCTCTTCCATATTATTCACTTTATAGAAGGAAGTTATGTCACGCATCCCTAAAAGAAAGGTTTTTCTGCCATGTCCACACCTCAAACAGGCCACCCCGCTCCAGATTTTACATGTGTAACTGATGGTCGCGGAGAATTAACGCTTTCCGAACTTCGTGGCAATTATGTCGTTTTATATTTCTACCCCAAAGATGATACGCCAGGATGTACGAAAGAAGCCTGTGGCTTTAATGAAAATTTGCAGGAATTCAAAAACCTGAATGCTGAAATTATTGGTGTTTCAAAAGATAATATTGCCAAGCATGATAAGTTTAAAGAAAAATACGGATTAAACTTCGTTTTGATATCTGATGAAGATGGAACGGTCTGTGAGAAATACGGCACCTGGGTAGAAAAAAACATGTATGGGCGAAAATATATGGGAATTGAACGCGCCACTTTCCTGATTAACCCGGATGGTACAATTGCCAAAATCTGGCGCAAGGTCAAAGTCAAAGGGCACGTGGATGAAGTAAAATCAGAAATAGAGAATTTAAAAAAAGCGGCTTAAAGCCGCTTTTTCGAAACTAAGCAACCAGGCTTCCATGTAAAGGCGAAAGGTCAGTATGCCATTTTTGCAATACCTTTATATCACCTTTCAAGAAAGTAGCTGATTCTGGAAATATTTCTGAAACGAGCATATTTTTAATCAAAACATTATCATTTGCACCTTTGAAGGAACGCCACATAAGATGCAGCTCTAGATTGTCAGCTTCAAGTTTCGCAATGTCCTCATTTATGAAAACGCATCTCAACCCGCAAAGCTCCACAATCCTTTCCTGACGATCAATATCACTTTCGTCTGAAATCCGCCCGTATTGAATAGCCAAGTCGGCCAATTCCCAGACATAATCAATAATGTCAGTCAGTGCTGATTGCATTATGCAGAAACCATATTGCTAACATCAATGGTCGTTTTACGCATACCCGCACCCGCTGTATTCAAGTGATCATGAACATGGGCTGCAACAAGATCGCAATGCTCGGTGAAGAAATGATTAGCCCCTTCTATGAAGCGGTAATCAGTTGTAATTCCTTTTTGGGTATTAAGACGCTCAACAACTTCATCAACATCTTCACGGCGTGCAATTGTGTCTTTTGAACCATTCAGAATAAGACCTGACTGTGGGCATGGTGCAAGAAATGTAAAATCATGTTCAGAAGCCGGAAGCCCAACTGAAATATACCCTTTAATTTCAGGGCGACGCATCAGAAGCTGCATTGAAATCCATGAACCAAAAGAAAATCCTGCTGTCCAGACATAAGGCGCCTTTGGATTAATTGTTTGCATCCAGTCAAGAACAGCGGCTGCATCTGTTAGTTCACCTTCCCCTTTATCAAATACGCCCTGACTTTTACCTACTCCGCGGAAGTTAAAGCGTATAACGGAAAAACCGCGTTCTACAAATGTTTGGAAAAGTGTGTAGGTAACTTTGTTATTCATTGTACCGCCCTTGGTAGGGTCTGGATGAAAAACAACTGCAAGTGGTGCATTAGGAAGTTTTGAGTGGGCGTATTTTGCTTCTATACGTCCGGCTGGGCCGTTAATAATAATATCTGGCATTCATTCCCCGTAATTGTTAGTGTATGTCAATATTTCCCATATTTAGGATCAATTGGATTACTTTATAGACAATTACGATTCGATTTGTCCATATATTTTTTTTACTAATTGCGAATCACTGTGGATATTCAATAAGATAAAGGATGTATAAAGCTAAAAATAAGTTATGTGAACATGCCAAGAATTTACCTTGATTATAATGCCACCTGCCCGATCCGACCCGAAGTTATAGAAATCGTAAGAGAAACTATGACTAATCATGGAAATGCATCTTCGATTCATGCTGATGGTCGTCAAGCTCGCAAAATAGTTGAAGATGCACGCGCCGCTGTTGCTGGTATGGTCGGCGCTTCGGCAAAACAGGTCATTTTTACAAGCGGCGCCTCCGAATCAAATAATACTATCTTGAGAGGTTTTGAGGATTACAGAATTTTGATCTCGGCAATTGAACACCCTTCAGTTTATTTCTGCGGGAGAAATGTCGAGATCATACCGGTTAATTCAAACGGGCTTATCAACCTCGAGAAACTTGAAGATCTATTACAAAAAAGTGATCAACCAACTCTGGTTTCGGTTATGATGGCGAATAATGAGACTGGTGTAATACAGCCTGTAAAAGAAATAACCAAATTGGCAAAGGGCTATAACGCAACTGTCCACACGGATGCTGTGCAAGCCGCAGGTCGTTTTGAAGTGGATTTCAAAGATCTGGATGTCGATTTTATGAGCCTTTCCGCCCATAAAATGGGCGGGCCACAAGGTGTGGGAGCACTTATTATGCGCCAAGGCCTTAACCCACCGAAATTCATGTATGGTGGGGGCCAAGAACGCCGTCAAAGGGCCGGAACTGAAAATGTATCAGGTATTGCCGGTTTTGGGGTTGCTGCGGACTTGGCAGTTAAGGAAATTGAAGATTTTAAAGCTTTAAAAACTTTAAGAGAAAAAATGGAAAGCCATATGCGATCCTCCAGTAACAGGGTAACCATTTATGGGATTGATGCTCCACGCGTTTCAAACACAATTGCTTGCACTGTTAAAGATATGGATTCAGCTGTATTTATGATGAATCTGGATCTGGAAGGCGTTTCAATATCGACAGGAGCTGCGTGTTCCAGTGGCCAAGTCAAACCATCACGCGTCCTTATGGCCATGGGCGTTCCCGAAGAATTGGCAAAAACAGGCTTGCGTATTTCCATGGGCTGGGATACCAAAGAGGCCGAAATCGATAGATTTTTAGAAATCTGGACAAAACTTATTCAAAGACTTGATTAAATTAAGAGAGACTAACATTCATGCCAAAGCTGACCTTTCTTCATAAAGACGGAAAAAAAATAGAACTTGATGCCCCTGAGGGACTTTCAGTTATGGAGGTTGCTGTACAAAATGATATTGAGGAGATCGAGGGTGCCTGCGGTGGATCACTGGCTTGCGCTACGTGTCATGTCTATGTACATCCTGATTGGTGGGACAAGACATTACCGGAAGACGGTGATGTCAGCGAAGATGAAGAAGACATGCTGGATCTAGCTTTTGACTTGCGTAAATGCTCACGTCTGGGATGCCAGATTATTATGGATGAAGAAAAGGACGGCCTTACGGTCGCCCTTCCCGGTACTAAAGTCGATTGGTAATTTAAGCTAAGCCGTAATGTGCTACGTACTGTTGCTCTTCAACTGCAGGTGCGTCAGCAGCAGGTGCTACATCATTTGCAGGATTATAGTTAACTGCATCTCCAAATGTTCTCTGAAGTGAAGCATCCTGCGTTGCCGAAAGACTGTTGTCCATATCTTGCTGAGGCGCCATAGGCTCTTGACCGATTCTAGCGCTGTCGAATTGCTGTCTCATTGCAGACGTACCTTGTTCTGTCGCAAAGCTATAGCTTCCATAGGATGCATTTGCCTGGGGAGCATTCGCAACCATCTGCTCAACCGCAGCCTCGCCAAAGGCAGCTGTCAAATCTGACTTTTTCAGTAGCAGCATTCCGTCATCTGCGCCCGCCGCGGCGGCAAAATCACCAGAGGCAAGACCTTGTGCGTTTTGGATCGCCTCGACAACGTCCGCGCCAGTGATCCGGAGAGCAAACGTCTGCCCGGGATGCGTCGGCCCAAACCGCACCGGCTCCTCATCCGTGCCCCGTAGTGTCGCGTCTACCTGCTCACTGTTC
>NZVS01000039.1 GCA_002701555.1 Alphaproteobacteria bacterium
AAGATATAAATTCCCCAACGGATATAATACGGTCATAGAGGCTGGGGCCTATACCCATTTTTTTGAGTAAAGCCTTGTTTTCGGTTTCTCTCATCATTGTATTGGACAAAAGGATGATAACTTTTTTACGGCTTCGAAGCTCTTTCAAACAGTCTATAACGCCGTCATAGGCTTCAACACCATTATGCAATACGCCCCACTGGTCGAAAATCATCGCCATGTATGTGTCGGATATATCTGACAGACCTTTACAAAATTTGGTTTTGGGCATTTTTCTCCAGTGCCTTTAATTGCTCTGCTATGATCATACTTTAGAAAGTATTGATAAAAAGTTTATCCATGTAAAGCAATGAGTAACCTCTATTTTGCGAAAAACTTTTCTTTATATGCCTTAAGATCACGTTTGATCTCAGGTGCAAGCATATAAAGTCCTATCAGGTTAGGGATACCCATGGAAAACAACATAGCATCAGAAAAACGTACCACATTTGATAATTGTGCGGAGGCACCGATAACTATGAAGAACAAAAAGACGATTTTATAAAATGTCCTTACTGATGCGCGCTCCCCTAATAAATACGCCAGAGCTTTCTCGCCATTATAATACCAAGTTAGCAATGTAGAATAAGCAAATAAAAATACTGTGACTGCTAAAACATACGGGAACCAACTTATTCCATCGGCAAAAGCCTTGGACGTTAAATCAACCCCAGCAAGACCTTCTGTATCCTGATAAACACCTGAAATAATAATTACGAGAGCCGTGACATTACAAATCACAATTGTATCAATAAAAGGGCCAAGCATACCGACGAAGCCTTGGCGAACAGGATACTCGGTTTTCGCAGCTGAATGAACGATAGCAGCAGACCCTAGGCCGGCCTCGTTTGAAAATGAAGCGCGTTGAACACCTGCTAATAGCCCACCGACGAAACCACCTAGCCCTGCGGCTGGTGTAAATGCATCTTTAAACATCATTGAAAAAGCTTCTGGGATTGCTTGATAACTCATGGCAATTACGATCAGTCCTGACAAGAGATAAAGACCTCCCATTGCTGGTACAAGTTTGGAAGCAACATTTGCAATAGACTCAATTCCTCCCAAAATAACAAGGCCAGTTAGAAGAGCCAGCCCTATTCCAAAAACCCAGCCCCTTCCATTAAACCAGCTGTCATCACCGCCGGTTACAAACAAAACCTGTTCAAAGGCTTGGTTTGCTTGAAACATATTTCCTCCGCCGATTGAGCCGCCAATACAACACACTGCAAAAAACGCTGCAAATAATGCACCCAATTTAGGCAAATTACGCTTAACAAAAGCTTGTTTTAGATAATACATGGGGCCGCCAGATATCGACGAAAGATTTTCTTTATCTGCATGCGTTCTGTATTTGACACCTAACGCAACCTCGACAAACTTAGTATTCATCCCAAAAAGCCCCATAAGGGTCATCCATACAACAGCACCAGGACCACCCATTGAGATGGCTACTGCTACCCCTGCTATGTTTCCCAGCCCGACTGTACCGGAGAGCGAGGCTGCTAGGGCCTGAAAATTGCTTATTTGACCATCAGTACCTTCTTCATCAAATTTACCGCGTACAACATCTATTGCATGTTTAAAATATCTAATATTTACAAAAGCAAAATAGAGACTGAATATTAAACCAGCCATTCCAAGCCAGATTATTAATAAAGGTAGGGAGTGCTCACTGACTGTTCCCGATGAGGATGTAAGGGTAAAATCAATAGAATATAGAATTGTGCTTTCTGCAAGATCAGCTATGCCTTTAAACATACAATCAATAGATTGGTCTGCTGTTGAACCGCTCTCAAAACAACTAGTTAAATTCGTATCTTCGGGCATTCTCCACCTTTTTATAATCAAGTCAGTAAGAAGCTGATTCTATTAAAGTCTTATCAAGACTAAAAGGAAAATAAGCCAGTTACACACAAGGCTAAAAAGCCTTATCAACCGTTACAAAGAGGATATTTTACTGGATGGGAAGGAAAAAAAGTGCTCGCCCATTTCCTAATTTCAGCAGTAGACATTGTCATCGCCTTATCAATCCTGGGCGCATACATTCTGCAAAATAGGTCAGGTCGCATCGTTGCTGCGTCACTTGAAATTTTATTTGCGTAGCCTGTGCGTAAAGCATTTATGGCCGCATCAGGGTTTTGCCCTTGTCTTGTAAAAAAACTATAAAGTTTCTGCTCGTAATCGGCAAAAAGAACACCGTTTTTTGAAGTAAAACGCTTATATTTCTGATAAAGGTCTTCAGGGTAGGCATTATATAAATGACGGCAGTTTAAGCCTATGACCATGAGTTCACTGTGAATTCTAATGCCCTGTTCAGCTTCAGCCTGTTCCATAGTATAGCAAGCTGCGGATGAACTTTTAGCAAAAAAGCAAACCGCGAAGAGAGTAACAAGTAAGGATACAAATAATTTCATATCAAACCAGATAATAGGAAAACATATGACTGTCCAGTAAAACTTGCAATTTAAAGCTTATCATGGTTTAAAAGCGTCCCTAATCAAATGAATTGCGGTAATTAATTATGAGCGCTAAAAAACTTTATATTAAAACCTGGGGCTGCCAGATGAATGTCTACGATTCTCATAGGATTGCAGATGTGCTTAGACCTTTAGGTTATGAATTAAGCGACACCCCTGAAGATTCCGATATGATGGTATTAAATACTTGCCATATCAGGGAAAAAGCCACAGAAAAAGTTTTTTCGGAGTTAGGGCGTCTCAAAGAACATAAGATTAAAAAGGAAAGTCAGGGTGACACGAAAGTGCTTATGGCAGTTGCGGGCTGCGTAGCTCAGGCTGAGGGAAACATTATTACACAAAGAGCACCTTTCGTGGATCTTGTTTTTGGGCCACAAACATATCACAGGCTTCCTGAAATGGTGTCAAAACTTACTGGATTCAGGTCAGGCACGAAAAACAAACGCCATATAGATACGGATTTTCCAGCAGAAGGTAAATTCGACTTTTTACCCGAGGAAACACAGTCACAAGGATCATCGGCCTTTTTGTCTGTACAAGAAGGATGTGACAAGTTTTGTACTTTTTGTGTTGTGCCGTACACTAGAGGTGCCGAATTTTCGAGGCCAGTACAATCAATTTTAGACGAAGCATTAAGTTTAGTGGATAAGGGTGCGAAAGAAATCAACCTTTTAGGTCAGAATGTGAACGCATATCACGGTGCTGATAAAAATGGAAATATAGCGGATCTTGCTCATCTTTTACATGAACTGTCTCAAATAAATGGTTTGGAACGTTTAAGATATACAACATCCCACCCCCGAGATATGAACAAGAATCTGATAGACGCGCACGGTAGTATTAAAGAGTTAATGCCGTATCTACATTTGCCGATACAGAGTGGCTCGAACAAAATGCTTGAGGCAATGAACCGCAAGCATGACACTCAAATGTACCTTGATATTATAGACAACTTAAGAAAAATACGCCCTGATATAGCTTTTTCGTCAGATTTTATAGTTGGATTCCCAGGTGAAACCGAACAGGACCACCTCGATACGATGGAGCTTGTTAAAAAGGTTAATTATGCTGCATGTTACTCTTTCAAATATAGCGCGCGTCCGGGAACACCAGCTGCTAATATGAGAGGATTAGTTCGAGAAGATGTTAAAACAGAACGTCTTATAAGGCTTCAAGAGTTGCTTGGCGCCCAACAAAAGAAATTTAATGAGAGCCAGATTGGTAAAATATTACCAGTTTTACTAGACAGAAAAGGCCGAGATGAAGGTCAGCTTCATGGAAGATCCCCTTATAATCAAGCGGTTCATGTCAAAGCCTCCCCCCGACTTCTAAATGAAATCGTTTCTGTGAAAATTAAGACGGCAACACAAAGCTCTTTAACAGGCGAAATCATAACATCGGAAACCGAGTCTACGGCGACTAAGGCTGCTTAATAATTTAACTTTCTTTTACAAAAATATGCTATAATTATAATTAATACATATGGCGAAGATAACCCCTCTTACAGAAATTCTTGAGCTCCCCGACAATCGTCTGGCTTCTGTTATATATGGCCAACATAATGATAATTTGAATTATCTTGAAGATGAGCTTGGGATTGTTATTGCCGATAGAGGTAATAAGCTTGTTCTCAGCGGTAATCCGCAGGGTGTAGGAATTGCAAAGGGCATACTTGAAAGCCTTTATACTTCATTGGAAAACGGCAAAAAGAATTTGGATATGCAAGATGTTATGGCTGCATTACGTTTTGCTCGTAAAGACCTTTACAAAGCGGCCCCTGCAAGGGAGGGAAATATGCCGGATATCAAGCCAGACGAGGCTAAATCTAAAATTAAGCTTGCAAAAGGAGACTTAATTGCAAGAACACCCAATCAAAGCGCTTACATTAATGCTTTAGACAAGTATGATATGATTTTTGGTCTAGGGCCCGCTGGTACAGGTAAAACCTATATTGCAGTTGCTAAAGCCGTTTCACTTTATGAAGCTGGAGAAGTAGAGCGAATGATATTTTGTCGTCCAGCGGTTGAGGCCGGCGAAAAACTCGGCTTCCTCCCTGGTGACATGCGTGAAAAGATTGACCCTTATCTGAGCCCGATTTATGATGCGTTATATGATTTTCTAGGACGCGAAAAGACCGAGAAGCTACTTATAAAAAACGCTATAGAGATTGCTCCGCTTGCGTTTATGAGGGGGCGCACTTTATCAAATGCTTGCGTCGTACTTGACGAGGCTCAAAACACGACATCGGCTCAAATGAAGATGTTTCTTTCCCGAATGGGTGATGGATCTAAAATGATCATCACTGGAGACCCCCATCAGATTGATCTTCTTGAAAAACAGATTTCCGGTTTAAAAGAAGCTTTTGCAATACTCAAAGACGTAGACGATATAATTTTTATCGAGTTCGATCATGATGATGTTGTTCGTCATAAACTTGTTTCCAAAATCTTGAAAGCCTATGACCGCGTAAATCATGGATATTGATATACTTCGTGAAGATAGCTTTAAATGGCAAAACATATCTGATTTATGGTTTATCGATCGATTAACCCAATTAACCAACCTTTTAAAAGATTATAGTTTTGGTGACGCAGAGCTTTCTATAGTGCTTGCTAATAACAAGTTTGTTCAGAATCTCAACAAAGAGTACCGCGGAAAGGACCAGCCTACAAACGTGCTTTCTTTCCCTGCTGATGACACTAACGGCTACATCATAAAAGGACCATTAGGAGATATAGTCTTTGCCCATGAAACGATTATGAACGAGTCTGACACGGAATCTAAACATTTTGAAGCTCACTTGACCCACCTCTTGCTTCACGGCCTACTCCATTTGTTAGGTTATGATCACATAGAGGATCACGAGGCACAAGAAATGGAAAGAATAGAAATTGAAATTTTACAAAAAATAGGTATAAAAAACCCTTATTTGTGACTTTTTATTCGTTTGAATGGTAAAGTCCTGTAAGAATTTAAATTTGAGAGACATATGAAACCCAATACACAGCTGTCCGAGTCAGCTACTCGAGGCGATAAAGGCAACAGCTTTTTAGATAAATTCAAAATATTCCAAAAATCGAAAGGAGACACAGTTTCTTTGAAAGAGGCTGTGGACGCTTATCTGGAAGATGCAACTTTCGAAGAGGATACTCGCATTAGTGATCAGGAAAAACTTTTAATATCTAATGTGGTCGGGCTAAGAGATTTGAAAGTTACTGATGTAATGATACCTCGTGCCGATATAATTGCTATTGATGTTAAAACAACTGAGGAAGGTATTCTTTCGCTACTTACTGAAAAACAGCATAGCCGTTTTCCTGTTTATGAAGATAATCTTGATAACGTTCTCGGAACAATTCATATCAAGGATATAGTTTCGGCCTTTGCAAGAGGCGAAAAAATTGAAGTCAGAGAACTTATCAGGGAAGTGCCTTTTGCCTCCCCTGCCATGCCTATACTGGACTTAATGGTAATGATGCAACATCAAAGACGCCATATGATCCTTGTTATTGATGAGTATGGTGGAATTGACGGTTTGGTCACAATCGGCGATGTCATCGAAAACGTTATAGGGGAAATTCAGGACGAATATGATTTTATTCAAAAAACCAATATCATTGATTTAGGTGACGGTGTTTATATAGCTGATGCCCGCTATGATATTAATGAACTTGAAGAGCTCATAGGCAAAAAGCTTTATGACGAGGAAGAAGAGGATCTTGACACCGTGGGTGGTCTTATAACGTCTATCGCAGGGCGCTTGCCTGCCAGAGGAGAAGTTTTCAAGGAAGAAAGCCTGGGAATGTCATTTGAAGTACTTGATGCCGATCCAAGGCGCTTAAAAAGAGTACGCATCACAACCTTTGATCCCGTGGCAGATTCTTCTGAAGTTTCCTGATTAAAGAATATGCAATTCTTTAGTAAATATGCCCCTTATTTTTACCTTATTCTTTTTGGCGCGTTAGGCGGGCTTGGCTTCTCCCCGACATATCTTGTTCCCTTAACCCTCGCTAGTTATGGTGGTTTCTACTGGGTGTTAAATAAATATATTATGCCTGGTGGCACGTTAAAGGCAGCTTTCAGCGGCTGGCTTTATGCAACTTTATATTTTATAAGTAATTTGTGGTGGACCGGGAATGCTTTATTAGTGGAGGACAACCCTTTTATTTGGGCCCTCCCCCTTGCTGTTATTGGATTTCCGGCCCTTCTAGCCGGATTCATATCAGTAATTTGTATTATTTATAATATCCTGCTTAAAAAGTCGCCGGTTAAGCATTCTTATATGAAGTATTCCCTCGGCAATGCTTTAGTTTTTGCCGCTCTACTGACATCTACAGAATGGATGCGAGGCCATATGTTTACCGGGTTTCCGTGGAACCTTCCCGGATATGTATGGAGCTGGAATTTAGAAATTTTGCAAATCCTCTCAGTTTTTGGCCCATATGTCTTATCATTCCTTACGGTATTGATTTCACCCCTTTTCGTGAATTTAGTTTACAATGCCAAACTTAAAAATAATGTTTTAGCAGCCTGCGTTATCATCTTGGTTTTTCTCATATGCGGCTTATGGGGTAGTTTCAGGCTTGGAAATAACCCAACTGTATACACTAGTGATGTAGTTCGAGTTATACAGCCAAATATAAAGCAGGCAGATAAATGGGATCCTGCCCAATACAATACACATTTAAGCCTCTTTAGCGATATGATTACCGAAAGCTTCAAGCCAGATTTCCGTTCAGCAAGAAGCGTTCTTTTCGTAACGCCTGAAACGGCCCTAAATGAAACAATGCTTTCCTCACCAGAGGCGCCGTACAAGCTCCAGTCTATTTTTGAAACTCTACAACAACTGCCTTTTCCGGCATATTTATATACCGGGTATATGAGGTCAGAATATAATTCTGCTGAACCTAATAAGCCCTTATATTTTAACAGCTCAATGCTTTTAAATGATAAAGGTGAAAACCTGGCGTTTTTTGATAAGTTTCATCTTGTTCCTTTCGGCGAATATATGCCTTATGAAGATATCGTTCCAATTGGCCCGGTTGTGAAATTTAATGGCTTTCAGCATGGTGAAGGCCTTAGAACGCTTCGTGCGGAGGGTATACCAAGTTTCAGCCCATTAATATGTTATGAAATTTTATTTCCCGGAGAAGTCTTTCTCGCAGAAGACAGGCCATCTGTATTAGTCAATATAACGAACGACGCATGGTATGGTTTATCGCCTGGGCCTTTCCAACATGCATTAATGGCAAACTACCGGGCTATTGAAACAGGTTTGCCTGTAATTCGCTCGGCAAATACTGGAATGAGTGTTGTTACTGATGCATACGGACGCACCCTTTCTAAAACAGCTTTAAATGAGAGAATCAACTTAGATATTTTCATACCCCTCTCAACATATGATCCAACCATTTACAGCATATGGCGAGACATTCCTTTCTATATCATGCTTCTTTCTGCACTATTTGTCGGGCTTTTATTATTGTTTAAGTCCAAGAATCAGAATATATAATTTCTTTTATATTAGCGACTGCTTGAATAAATGATGAATTTAATACTTTCGGAGTATTGAAATTAAGCTCAAGCTTTTATAAATGTAATTACTTAAACTTGATTCAGAAAGTACACAGAATGCGTAAAAAACAGATTCAAAACTCTCCTATTTTTAATAGTGATGTCTTCCCAAATCCAATTGATTTGCACGTAGGACAGAAGCTTAGGGAAAGAAGAGTGCGAACAGGTATGAGCCAAGAGAAGCTGGCTGAAGCGACAAATGTAACTTTCCAACAAATCCAAAAATACGAATCTGCTAAAAACAGAATCAGTGCCTCCAGACTTTTCCAATTCAGCGTGCTGCTCTCTGTCCCCGTAGACTATTTTTTCGAAGGCATTGACCTCTCTGGCAAATCAAACCACATAGGCCTATCCGATAATGGTCAAGAAGCTTACGTTGTAGAAGACCAGCAGCAGAAGCAGCTAGATAAAGACATGAAAAAACTAAACAAGGCTTTTACAACTATTAGTGATGAAAAAGTCAGGAAAATTGTGCTTGATAATATTTTAAGCACTATCAAACTTGCGGCAAAATCTTGAGTTAAAAACTCTTTTTCACCCTTGTAATTTACCTCACATAACGTACCCTCGTAACTATTGATTAAGTAACATCTGTTAACGAGGCATAATTTTTTATGAGCAATACATTTTATTTTACGAGCGAATCCGTTTCAGAAGGTCACCCGGATAAAATTTGCGACAGAATATCAGATTCTGTATTGGATCATTTTCTAGAGCACGATCCCCATTCAAGGTGCGCCATAGAAACTGCAGTTACGACCGATTTCGTTTGCATTCTAGGTGAAGCCCGCGGGCCCGATAGCGTGACCTATGATGTTATGGAGAAAATAGCGCGTAACGCTATAAAAGAAATTGGCTATGACCAACGTGGCTTTAGCTGGAAATCTGCAAAAGTGGACGTGCGCGTAGATAGCCAATCAGCAGATATTGCCCAAGGTGTTGATAGCGCAGATGATAAAGACGAAGGTGCTGGTGACCAAGGGATTATGTTTGGTTTCGCCTGTAATGAAACAGAGGAGTTGATGCCTGCGCCGATACAATATGCCCACGGCATTCTTAAAGAACTTTCAGATGCAAGGAAAAACAAGGGTGTGAGTGAGCTTGAACCTGATGCAAAATCGCAAGTAACCCTGAAATATGTTGATGGAAAACCTGTTAAAGCAAAATCCGTCGTTGTTTCCACTCAACACAAGGACGGCCTCTCACAGAACGATGTTCGTGAGTTGGTAAGACCTTACGTTGAGAAAGTTCTGCCTGATGGGTGGATGTGTGATGAGAAAGACTTTTACGTTAACCCTACCGGTCGTTTTGTTATAGGTGGTCCTGTTGGTGATGCAGGGCTTACCGGTCGTAAAATTATTGTCGACACATATGGAGGAGCCGCTCTTCACGGTGGTGGCGCTTTTTCGGGTAAAGATCCTACAAAAGTTGATAGATCTGCGGCCTATGCTGCCAGATACGTAGCCAAAAATGTGGTTGCTGCAGGTTATGCTGACAGATGCACTATCCAGCTTTCTTACGCTATCGGAGTATCGAGGCCTATATCTTTATACGTCAACACTTACGGAACAGGTAAGGTTGATGAAGAAAAAATCAGCGAAGCTATAAGGTCAGTTATTGACTTGAGCCCCCGCGGCATAAGAACACATCTGCAACTTAATAAGCCTATTTACACGCGCACTTCGGCTTATGGGCATTTTGGTCGTAAGCCAGAGGAAGATGGTGGTTTTTCCTGGGAGAAAATTGACTTGGTTGATGAGTTAAAATCAAAACTAGGATAATTCAAGGCGTTCGATGGCTTTTAGAAAAGTACATGGCAGGCGTCTTGGACGCCCTCTTAATCAGGAAAGACAAGAAGCGTTGGATAAGCTGTATCCTGCATTGTCTATAGATTCTGAGGTGTTGGACAATAGCAGTAATCTGCTTCCCTCTTCCCTTTTTGAAAAAGCACCTGAAGAAATTTATTTTGAAATAGGATTTGGCAATGGTGATTTCCTGAAAAAATTGATAAAGGAAAACCCTGATAATGGCTATATTGGGGCTGAACCTTTCATTAATGGAATGTCAGCTTTCCTTAAATCTATTAAGGATATCGATAACCCTTCGGTAAGAGTCTGGATGGACGATGCCATGGATATTGCTCGCAGTATTGCATCCGAAACACTTGATGGCATCTTTATACTCAACCCGGATCCCTGGCCAAAAACAAGGCATCATAAAAGACGCATTGTATCGCAGGAAAATCTCGATCAATTTGCGCGTATATTGAAACCCGGCGCTCGACTGACAATGACAACTGATGTTGAAGAACTTGCCGAATGGATGGTTACCCAAGCAACAGCACATAAAGAATTCAAATGGAGCGCAAATAGAAAGCTTGACTGGCACACACCTCCTTCAGGTTGGTTAGAAACACGTTACGAAAAGAAAGGTAAGGCCGCAGGCAGGCAACAATTCTATCTTTTGTTTGAAAAAAAGTCTTGATAAGCAAGTTGACGTTATTGTATAAATAGGAAAATTATAAAACTCTTGTTTATTTACGAGGGTGGGCCTGAAAAGGACCCGCCTTTTTTGTTATCAATTTTTTGGTGAATATGAAACAAAGCATGCTAGAAAACAGAATAGGCCAGATAATACGCCCTGCCATTGAGGATATGGGTTACAGGCTTGTTACGGTGCAGATGGGTCAGGACGGATCAATGGCTTTGGTTCAGGTCATGGCTGAAAATCCCGAGACAGGACTTATATCTCTTGATGCCTGTGCATCTATAAGCAGGGAAATTTCTGCATTACTAGATGTGGAAGACCCTCTCGACCATGCTTACAGATTAGAGGTTAGCTCCCCCGGGATTGATCGAATGTTGTTTACAACAGGAGACTTCTTAAACTACCTGGATCAGGATGTAAAAATAGAACTGTCAATGCCGCTGGAAAATGACCAGAAAAAATTAAGAGGCAAAATTACAAATGTTGATGGTAATGATATTACGATTGTAAGCGATGGACAGGAATACGTAATTGACATTGACGCAATGTCAAAGGCAAAGCTGGTTTTAACAGACGACCTTCTAAAACACGCAAAGGCAAAAAAGGAAGCTGCCGACGCAAAAGCATTGAAAGACTAAGGAATTAAGTTTAAAAGCATTAACACTGAAAGTAAAAACAGGAAAGACCCATGGAATTATTACAAGTAGCAGACAGCGTAGCACGTGAAAAAAATATTGATCGCGAAATTGTTATAGAGGCGATTGAGGAGGCTATACAAAAGGCCGGACGCTCTAAATACGGCTATGACCATGATATCCGCGCCAAAATTGACCGTAAAACAGGTCATCTTGAGCTTAAACGTTTTAGAACTGTAACTGACCCGGAAGAAATTGAGAACGAGTCAGCTCAAATCACTGTTGAGCAAGCAAAACGTGAGAAGCCCGACGCATCCCTTGGTGACGTTCTTGTTGAAGAACTCCCCCCTATGGATTACGGACGTATTGCAGCACAAACAGCAAAACAAGTTATTCTTCAAAAAGTGCGCGAGGCAGAGCGAGAACGCCAATTCAATGAGTACGCTGACCGTGTCGGAGAAGTTATAACCGGTATTGTTAAACGCGTTGAATTTGGTAATGCAACTGTCGATTTGGGTAAAGCAGAAGCTTATCTTCGTCGTGATGAAAGTATTCCTCGCGAGAACCTTAAAAACGGTGACCGCGTTAAGGCTTACATCTATGATGTTCGTCGTGAAATGCGTGGCCCTCAAATATTTGTGTCTCGTTCCCACCCACAATTCATGGCTCATCTTTTTGAACAGGAAGTACCTGAAATTTACGAAGGTGTAATTGAAATTAAATCAGTTGCCCGCGACCCTGGAAGTCGTGCAAAAATAACTGTTTTGTCACGTGACAGTGGTATTGATCCGGTAGGTGCCTGTGTTGGTATGCGTGGTAGCCGTGTGCAAGCCGTTGTAAATGAACTTCAGGGCGAGAAAATCGATATTATTCCCTATACAGATGATTTGGTTACATTAGCAATTAAAGCCTTAGCACCGGCAGTAGTTGCCAGAGTTGTAGTTGACGAGGATGCTAAACGTATAGACGTGGCTGTGCCTGAAGACCAATTAAGCCTAGCAATTGGCCGTCGCGGACAAAATGTTCGTCTGGCATCAATGCTATTGGGTTGGGATATCGATATTCTGACAGAAGCTGAAGAATCAGAGCGTAGACAAAAAGAAATTTCTACCCGTTCAGCTATCTTCATGGAGGCACTAGATGTGGATGACGTTATTGCCCACCTTCTTGTTGCTGAGGGCTTCACATCTATTGAGGAGCTTGTTGACACACCAGCTGCTGAATTGAACGACATCGAAGGGTTTTCTGAAGAAATCTCGACTGAGCTTCAAGCCAGAGCCCAAAACTACCTCGATGCCAAGAAAAAGGAACTCAAAGAAAAACAGCAAAAGCTGGGTATCACTGATGATCTAGTTGAACTTGACGGAATGAAGCCTGCATTTGCTATAAAACTTGGTGATGCGGGTATAAAAACACGCGATGATCTTGCCGATCTGGCAGGCGATGAACTGGTTGAAATACTTGGCGAAGATAAAATCACCGAGGCGGCTGCTAATAAAATGATCATGAAAGCGCGTGAGCATTGGTTTGCAGATGAGGCCAAGGAGGAAGCTTCCGAAGAATCAGAAGAGAAAACAACTTCAGAAGGCAAGAAGCCTAATACCGACTCAGCTGAAAATGCTTAGTCAGTCAAACACAAAAAGGAGCGCACTATGTGCCAAGGGGCTGATATCCATGCCTCAATCGATGACGAAGTTCCACTGGTTGGTATAAATTCCAGCCAGTGCCTTTCCGCACGCGCTTTTTTTTCTAAAATCAGTTTAAATTTCATACGGTTTTTCTTTATAGAGGGAAAAGCCGAAAAACCCTTGCGTTTAAAGCATTAACTATGCACTCTATAGACATTAATACAGGAAGCGAAAAGAAATTATGAGCGAGAAGACAGCTAAAGATACTGGCAAAGACGAAGACAAGACCGATAAGGATGGAGAGAAGAAAAAGCCTCTAACCCTTGGCGGTAAAGGAACATTGAGTCTTGGAAGTGCTGCTTCTGCTAAGATTAAGCAAAACATAGGTCAATCCGGCAGTAGTGGTATTTCAGTCGAGATAAGACGGTCAAGAAAGTCAGCCTCCTCCCCTGCTCCAAAGCCTATTAGTGCTGAGGAAACGGCTTCAAATGAGCGCGAAGCTCGTATCAAGGCGTTGCAACAGGCTATTGAAGAGGAAAAAAAGCGTGCTGAAGACGATAAGGACAAGGGTCTTCCTCCTCGCGAAAAAACAAAAGTAGAGCCTAAGCAATCCCAAAGAGAAAGGGAGCTTGAGGAATTACAGCGTATTGAAGCGGAAGAAAAAGAACGCCAAGACGCTGACCGCAAGCGCCGTGAAGAACAGGCCGACAAATTTAAGAGCCAAAAAGATGAAGGTGATGACGACAATGTCAGTTATCGCGACCGCATGAAAAAATCACCTCCTCGCCGTGGAGGAGAAGCCGATAAACGTCGTGGCAAATTAACGGTTACTCAAGTTCTTAACGAGGATTACGACCGTGACCGCGGCCAATCAATGGCAGCGTTAAAACGTGCCCGTGCGAAAGCAAAAGCAGCGCAAGGCCCTCAGGAGCCCGCAGCAAAAGTTACTCGCGAAGTTGTTGTTCCCGAAATCATAACAGTTGGCGAGCTGGCCAATCGTATGAGTGAAAAAAGCGGTGATGTTATCAAAGCCTTGATGAAAATGGATGTAATGGCAACCATTACGCAAGCTATTGATGCCGATACTGCCGAGCTAATAGTAGAGGAATTCGGGCACAAGATTAAACGTGTTACTGAAGCCGATGTTGAAATAGGTCTTACCGGTGATGAGGATAATGATGAGGATCTTAAGCCACGTCCACCTGTTGTAACCATTATGGGCCATGTTGACCACGGGAAAACTTCACTGCTAGATGCAATGCGATCAACAGATGTGGTTGCAGGCGAAGCAGGCGGTATAACCCAGCACATAGGCGCCTATCAAGTTACGATGCCATCCGAGAAAAAGATAACTTTCTTGGATACACCCGGGCACGCGGCCTTTACAGAAATGAGGGCACGCGGCGCTAATGTTACTGACATTGTGGTTATTGTTGTTGCTGCCAATGATTCAATAATGCCGCAAACAGTTGAAGCAATTAATCATGCAAAGGCGGCTAACGTGCCTCTGATTGTTGCGATTAACAAAATAGACCTGCCAGATGCAAATCCCAATAAGGTCAAACAAGACCTTCTACAGCACGAAGTTGTGATTGAGGATATGGGTGGCGAAACTTTATGCGTAGAGGTATCTGCAAAGAAAAAGATGAATTTGGATAAGCTTGAAGAAGCTATTTTACTTCAGTCCGAAATTCTTGACCTCAAAGCCAATCCTAACCGTGTTGCCCAGGGAACAGTGGTTGAATCAAAGCTTGAGCAAGGACGTGGCTCTGTTGCTACGATATTGATTGAGCGTGGAACACTTCAAATTGGAGATATTTTTGTCGTCGGATCAGAATGGGGACGCGTTCGCGCGCTCGTCAATGATAAGGGTAAAAACGTCAAAAAAGCCATACCAGGTGAACCTGTTGAAGTTCTTGGTTTAAATGGTACACCTGACTCGGGCGACTCTTTCCAAGTTGTTAAAAATGAAGGTAAAGCCCGCGAAGTTGTGGCTTATCGTCAGCGCGTGAAAGCTGAGAAGAAATCAGCCATGGCAGCAGGCGGAAGTTCACTTGAAATTCTTATGGCTGCTGTTAAAGAAGGTGAAAAGAAAACACTCCCCGTTATCATCAAAGGAGATGTTCACGGATCAGTTGAAGCGTTATTGGGTTCACTTGAGAAGATTACTGAGGAAAATGAAGAAGTAGCAGTTAAACCCCTTCACACAGGTGTGGGTGGTATTACTGAGTCAGATGTTACATTGGCCAAGGCTTCAGGCGCACTCATAATTGGATTTAACGTCCGTGCTAATGCCCAGGCCCGGGATATGGCTAAGCGCGAAAATGTCGATGTTCGGTATTACAATATTATTTATAACGTAATCGATGACGTTAAAGGTATTCTCTCTGGTATGCTAGATCCTGTTCAGCGAGAAGAGTATCTGGGTCAGGCTGAAATTCGCGAAGTGTTTAATATAACAAAAGTTGGGAAAGTTGCTGGCTGTATGGTCACAGGTGGAACGGTCAAGCGAGGCTCTCATGTCAGACTTCTACGCGACGATGTTGTGATCCATGAAGGAAAACTCAAGACACTTAAACGCTTCAAAGATGAGGTCAAAGAAGTTCGCGAAGGTATGGAGTGCGGTATGGCATTTGAAAACTACGATGATATTAAAGATGGTGATATCATTGAATGTTTTGATGTTGTTGAAGAAACACGCAGCCTTGATTAATCTGACACTAAAACGAACCACTTGATACGATTATGGAACGTTCACAAAGACAGCTTAGGGTAGCCGAACAGTTGCGGCATGTTATGACCGAGACAATGCGGCGCGGCAGTTTTGGTGATGAAATACTTTTTCATTATGCACCGAAAATAAGCATTTCAGAAGTACGTGTCAGTCCTGATCTTAAAAATGCGACTGCCTTTGTGTCTTTACTCGGTGATGGGGATCTTGATGAGGTCCTTCCAGCACTTAATGATGAGCATCAAGAGTTTCAAAAAGATATTGGACAAAAACTAAGGTTAAAGTTTACGCCCCGTGTGCGTTTTAAGTATGACGAGAGTATTGAGCGCGTAAGCAGACTTGATGCAATTCTTAGCAATCTCCCCAAATCAAAAGACGATTAAATGCCTCGCCGTAAAAAAGGACTGAAAATTGACGCATGGGTCAATTTAGACAAACCGTATGATATGACGTCGACGCAGGCTGTTGGGCTTGTTAGGAGACTTTTAAATGCTCAAAAGGCCGGTCATGCAGGTACATTAGATCCACTGGCGACAGGGATACTCCCAATTGCCTTGGGGGAGGCAACGAAAACTGTACCCTACACACAAGATTCGCAGAAAACTTATGAGTTTAGTGTCCAATGGGGTGAGGAACGTACAACAGACGATTTAGAGGGTGATGTCATACATTCTTCAAATCAAACACCTTCATCTGATCAGATACATGCAGTTCTTGGTAAATATATAGGCCAGATTGAGCAGTTTCCTCCGAAATTTTCTGCCATAAAAATTAATGGAGAGCGCGCCTACGACCTAGCCAGAGATGGCCATGATGTGGAAATGAAAAGCCGTAATGTTCATATAAAAAAGTTAGAACTTCTTAATCATGATATGAACGCTCGCAACTCTACATTTGTATGCGAATGCGGTAAAGGTACTTACATACGCTCTATAGGCAGAGATATGGGACGAGATTTAGGTTGTTATGGATATATATCAGCCCTTAAACGAACAAAAGTTGGACCGTTTGAACTGAATAATGCAATTTCACTGGACATTCTGGAAAAAATGGGTGATAACACGCCCACTGATGGTGTTTTGCTACCTGTAGAGATGGCGCTAGACGACATCCCGGCCCTCTCAGTAACATTACAGGAAGCATCAAAGCTCAAATCAGGACAGGCGTGTTCTTTTATCTCAAGACCTGATATCCAGCGTCTTACGGATATAGGAGTTGAAATAAACCCCAAAGACCCCTCACCTGTTTTGGTTATATTACAAGGCAAACCCCAGGCTATTGCCAGTTTGTCAGGTGTAGAGCTTAAGCCCGTCCGTGTATTTAACTTGTAAAACGAAAAGGAGAAAAAGATGTCGATAACTGCAGATAAAAAGAAATCACTGATTTCAGACAACCAGAATTCTAAAAATGATACAGGATCGCCTGAGGTGCAAATCGCTATATTGACAGAGCGCATTTCAAACCTGTCCGAGCACATGCAAAAACACAAGAAAGATCTTAGCACACGTCGTGGCCTTCTGACTTTAGTTGCGCGTCGCCGTAAGCTACTTGATTACATTCGCGGTATCGAGGAAACCCGTTATCAGGATATCATTAAGAAACACGGCATAAGAAAATAATATCTATTATTTCTTTAGAATACGAAAAGCGGCTGCCACAGCCGCTTTTTTTTATCTAAATTATAGGAAACGTCGCTCTGACACTTTCATATCATCCAGCTGAATCAAAAGTGGTTTTCCTGTAGGCATTTCTGCCTCATTTATTGTGTCAGGCGTTTCAAGCCCCAAGACAATGAGCATTGCCCGCAGAGAGTTTCCATGAGCTGCAACCAGTACATTTTTGCCGTCATCCAGCAAAGGCTTTATTTCCTTTTTGTAATAAGGCCGCACCCGATTTTCAACCACGTCCTTCAGGCACTCCCCCCCCGGTGGAGAAACATCATAGGAACGACGCCATATATGAACCTGCTCTTCACCATATTTATCGCGCGTGTCATCTTTATTTAAACCCGTCAAATCTCCATAATCTCTCTCACGAAGGTCATCATGCCTTATCATTTGGTACGAGCCATCTGCCGTTCTTACTTTTGATGCCATAGACCCTGCATTATCCAAAGCAAGCTTAGCGGTCTCATTTGCTCTTTTCAAAGTGCTTGAAAAAACCTTATCAATCATAATATTTGCATCTTCAATCGCGTGACCAGCCTTGCGAGCCTCGTCGCGCCCCTCTTCCGTCAATTCAACATCTGTAAACCCTGTGAATTTGTTTTCCAGATTCCATTGGCTCTGTCCATGTCTTAGAAGAATGAGATAGTTTGTCATTATAAATGGTTTCCTTGATTTTCCTTATTAAATATAAGGTAAAGATTGACTTATGGCGTTAATAATGGCATGTCTATGGCCACGTTGCAAAGGACATTTGCATCTTTATCGTAACGGTTGACTGCCAACGGCAGTTCCTTAAGGTCACTTTTTAATCTTAACACCTGCCGTTTGCCGTCCACCGACGATATGGAGCTGTCCTTTCCTCGTATTAAACTTTAACCATACAAGAAAGGACATTATTAATGTTTAATGTTTTTAGAAAAGAAATCGATTTTGCAGGAAAGAAACTAACGCTCGAAACTGGTAAAGTCGCAAGACAAGCAGATGCAACAGTTATTGCTACACTTGGAGAAACTTCAGTGCTTTGTACAGTAGTTGGTGCCAAATCGGTACGCGAAGGCCAGGATTTCTTCCCGCTTACTGTTAACTATCAGGAAAAAACATATGCTGCCGGTAAGATACCAGGCGGTTTCTTTAAGCGTGAAGGTCGTCCCTCTGAAAAAGAGACACTTACCTCTCGCCTTATTGATCGCCCTATTCGCCCCCTTTTCCCGGATGGATTTTTAAATGAAGTCCAAATTACTGCTACTGTCATGTCTCATGACATGGAAAACGATCCGGACATGGTCGCATTGATAGGGTGTTCTGCGGCATTAACGCTTTCAGGTCTTCCTTTCATGGGGCCTGTGGGTGCTATCCGTGTTGGCTATAAAGACGGGAAAACAATTATGAGCCCGACTATGTCCGAAATGGAAGATAGTGAGCTTGATCTTGTTGTTGCCGGTACTCAAGAAGGTGTTTTAATGGTTGAATCAGAAGCCAACGAGCTCTCTGAGGAAGACATGCTAAAAGCTGTTATGGAAGGCCATAAGGAATTCCAGAAAGTTATCAACGGCATTATTGATTTGGCTGAGATGTGCGCGAAAGATCCTTGGGACCTTCCTGAAGAAGACACAAAAATTAAGCCTCTTTCCAAAGACATCCGATCCAAATTCGAGAAGAAATTTATCGAAGCTTACAAAGAACAAGTTAAGCAAGAACGCCAAAACAAACTTAAAGCTGTTAAAGAAGAAGTTGTAGAGGCCTTCACTGATGAAGAGAAAGGCGTGACGCCTGAACTTCTTGGTTCTTTGATGAAAAAGATAGAAGCCGATATTGTTCGTGGCCAGATCTTGAAAACAGGAGAGCGTATCGATGGTCGTGATACAAAGACAGTAAGACCTATTGTTTCAGAAGTTGGTGTATTGCCACGCGTTCACGGAAGTGCGCTATTTACACGTGGTGAAACACAAGCTCTTGTGGTTACAACATTGGGAACAGGGCAAGACGAGCAGATTATTGATGCTCTTGAAGGTGAATATAAGCAGAACTTCCTTCTACATTACAACTTCCCTCCTTACTCAGTTGGTGAATGTGGACGTATGGGTTCACCAGGACGTCGTGAGATCGGCCATGGTAAGCTTGCATGGCGTGCTATTCACCCGATGCTTCCTGATGCTGAAAACTTCCCCTACACACTTCGTGTGGTTTCTGAAATCACCGAATCAAACGGTTCCTCTTCAATGGCGACTGTTTGTGGTACGTCCCTCGCCCTTATGGACGCAGGTGTACCCCTTAAAAAACCGGTTGCAGGTATTGCGATGGGTTTGATCAAGGAAGATAAGGACTATGCAGTTCTTTCAGATATCCTTGGTGATGAAGACCATCTTGGCGATATGGACTTTAAAGTCGCAGGTACAAAAGACGGTATTACTTCACTCCAGATGGATATTAAAATCACATCTATCACACAAGAAATTATGAAGATTGCACTTGAGCAAGCCAAAGATGGTCGTATTCATATTCTTGATGAGATGGCCAAGGCGTTGACTGAGGCCCGCTCAGATGTCCGTGAAAACGCACCACAAATGGTACAGCTGAAGATACCTGTTGACAAAATCCGTGATGTTATCGGTACTGGCGGTAAGGTTATCCGTGAGATCACTGAAACCACAGGTGTTAAAATGGATGTTGAGGATGATGGTACTATCCGCGTAGCAGCAACCAGCACAGAGTCAATTGATGCGGCTGTTAAGTGGATCAAAGACCTCACCGATGAGCCTGAAAAAGGTAAAGTTTATGACGGTAAAGTTGTTAAAACAGTTGATTTTGGCTGTTTCGTAAACTTTATGGGCGCAAAAGACGGCCTGGTTCACATCTCTGAGCTTCAAAACGAACGTACAGCCAAAACAACTGACGTTGTTAACGAAGGTGATGAGGTTAAAGTCATGGTTATAGGGTTTGACGATCGCGGGAAGATAAAACTTTCCATGAAACGCGTAGATCAGGAAACTGGTGAGCCTATTACAAAAGACGATGCAGACGATCAGCGTGAGGCTAGCTAATATTTTCTGTAATTTATTATTTAAATGGCGGGGTCTTCCCGCCATTTTTTTATTGACTATTCAGAGGTGCAAGCTTAAGTACGAGAAAGAATGACAAAAGAACCTTTACACAAAAAAGACATAGCAATAACTGCAGGCGGTGCGCTTATTGGTGCCCCTTATCTGTATTTATTGAGAGATAAATTGACGCCAAATGGTCAACAAATGCTTTATGCTTCTGAAATTTCAGAGGCAACACAGGAGTTTATTAGTAAGGGCAAGTCTTTCGAGGCGATGCAGGAGGTATCGGAAAAGCACTCACCGTTCCTTACTACTGGTAATATAGTAAATGAATGCGCTCAAAATTCCACTTACACATTTACCGATACAACTGAAAACTCCAAGACAATATCAACTAAGTTTGATGCTGACGCCTTCGAAGGATGCCTTGTAGAGGCCCATACGGATTTCCAGTATGCGGCAAATAGCACGACATCTGACGAAATTTTCGTAGCAGGATTCAACCTTGCCTTAATTGGGTGCCTGACACTAATATGGGCAAGTTCAGCAAAAAAAGTTATCAAAAACATCTCATCCACTCTTTCAGATCCAAAAGTACAATAATATTATGCTTAAACTTCCAAAAGTTATCGGTCATAGAGGAGCAAAAGGTTATGCTCCTGAAAACACGCTGGAAAGCATCAGGACTGCCGCTGATATGGGTGTGGAGTGGGTTGAGCTTGATGTTAAACTGACACGCGATGGCGTTCCTGTGATCTTCCACGACGAAGATCTGGCACGTGTAACAAATGGCTCCGGCCTCATGGCCGAAACTGATTACGACGATATTAAAGAACTGGACGCAGGCAGCTGGTACGGCGAAAGCTTTTTAGGTGCAAAGATACCTACTTTAGAAGAGGCCGTGGATGTTCTAATTGAAAACGACATGGGCTTAAACCTCGAAATAAAACCCTGCCCCGGTCGAGAAGAAGAAACCGCATCTGTTGCGCTAGATGTGATGTCACAAATATGGGATGACCATGATAGGATCCTAATATCAAGCTTTAAACTGATTTCATTAGAAGCAGCGCAAAATCTTGCGAATGATTGGGCAAGAGGATTACTTTTCGAAGAGGATATACCTGATGACTGGCCAAAACTTGCCCAACATTTGGAAGTAAGCACACTGAACGTGAATGGAAACTCTCTTAAAAAGAGTGAATGCGAGTATTTATTGGAAGCAGAGTTGCCTTTATTAGCTTATACAATTAATGACCCTATGAGAGCCAGGGAGCTGCAACGTTGGGGAATAGACAGCATTTTTAGTGATGTTCCCGATTTGATAATGGAAAACCTTCTTGAAAGTCATTAAGAAACAACCATCATGGTTGCTCTAAGGCTAGATCATTCACAATATTTGCAATCTCAGAAGCTGGAACATAAAAACCGGGTGCCAAAGCAACGTGGCCATAGTCTTGGCTGAGATTTATTAACGTTAAAGGAGACACTGTTTTAGAAACGTCTCTGTCCCATGACTTATCAAAAAATTGAAACGATACGTTGCCAGTGGAATCGTCTAAACTAAATCCTTTGTATTTCTGATCCGTAAGTAAATTTAGAAAAGTGTTTCTCAGGCCCATATTAAGCTCTAACTGTTTAATTCATCCCAGTATTCAGAATTACACATGCCCATAACATTAAAGCCGCAATCTACATAATGAATCTCACCCGTAACAGCGGAAGACATATCTGAACATAGATAAAGTCCGGTTTGCCCAAGTTCCTCAAGGCCGACTGAGCGCTTTAACGGCGATGTAACTGTGTTGTATTTGAATGTTTTGCGGGCTGATCCAATAGCTGAACCTGCAAGGGTTCTCATAGGTCCGGCAGAAATTGCATTAACACGGATATTATCAGGCCCTAGATCTGCAGCCAAATATTTAACAGAGGCTTCTAAAGCAGCTTTTGCAACACCCATAACGTTATAGTTAGGCATAACCTTTTCCGCACCATAATAGCTCAGAGTAATGGCTGATCCTCCCTCTTTCATCAAAGGCACAGCACGGCGCATAACCGATGTGAACGAAAAGCAAGAAATGTGCATTGATTGAAGAAAATTCTCCAATGATGTATCGACATAACGCCCTTTCAGCTCCTCTTTGTTAGAATAGGCAAGGGAATGAACAACAAAATCAAGTCCACCCCATTCCTTTTCAATATCAGAGAAGAGAGCGTCAATGTCGGTTTCCTTGGAAACATCGCATGGGTAAAGAAGAGATGATCCAGACTCTTTTACAAGCGGCTCTACCCGCTTTTTGAAAGCATCACCTTGATAGGTATATGCAAGTTCAGCCCCTTGGTTCTTTAGGGCTTGGGCTATTCCCCAAGCTATGGAGTGGTTATTTGCCACTCCCATGATCAGCCCCTTTTTACCCTTCATCAAACTCATAATTTCCCCTTAATCCTCTATCTTGCTCATGGCAAGAGTACAATTCGTTCCGCCAAAGCCAAAACTATTAGAAATAACAGTTTTATGATCGACGTTATCAATACATTTTGTTGCGATTGGAACGTCACCTGCCCCCTCGTCTTTATTTTCAATGTTAATACTCGGGCAGACGAATCCGTTTTTAACCATCAACAGTGAATATATAGCCTCTTGAACACCTGTCGCGCCAAGCGAGTGGCCTGTCATAGATTTTGTAGATGAAATATAAGGTAAATCTTTATCATCCTTATTAAAGATTCGACGGATAGCGTCTAGCTCAATGATATCACCAACGGGTGTGCTTGTACCATGTGTGTTAATGTAGGTTACCGGACTTTTCACAGTTGATAGAGCCTGCCGCATAGAGCGTTCCCCACCTTCCCCGTTTGGCGCAACCATATCATCTCCGTCCGATGTAGCACCGTAACCTGTTATCTCAGCGTATATTGTTGCTCCGCGGGCCTTTGCATGTTCATATTCTTCCAAAATGACAGTACCACCGCCGCCCGCTATTACGAATCCATCACGGCCGGCGTCATAAGGACGAGATGCTTTTTCCGGTGTATCATTGTATTTTGAAGACATTGCACCCATCGCATCAAATAATACTGATAGAGACCAGTCCAATTCTTCTCCACCACCTGCAAACATAATATCTTGCTTACCCCAGGCAATCATTTCGGCAGCATTACCTATACAATGTGCAGATGTTGAACACGCCGATGTAATTGCATAGTTAACACCTTTGATGCCGAAAGCTGTTGCAAGATTTGCAACGCTAGTCGAACTCATTGCCTTTGGTACCGCGTATGGGCCGACGCGCTTAGGGCCTTTTTCACGGGTCACGTCTATCGCAGCTCTGAGTGCTGCTGTAGATGGCCCGCCATTACCCATTATGATTCCGGTTTTTTCACTTGTGATTTCCTTTTCAGAAAGTCCGGCATCTTTAATGGCATCTTCCATTGCAACATAATTGTATGCCGCACCATCGCCCATGAAACGCCTTACGCGACGGTCAATACGTGCATCCAGATCAATTTCGGGTTTCCCATGAACCTGGGAGCGAAATCCCAGTTCAGCGTATTCAGGCGAAAAAGTGATACCTGACTTGCCTTCTTTCAAAGACTTTAAGACTTCATCCTTTGTGGTACCAATACAAGATACAATACCAAGCCCAGTAACGACAACGCGCCTTGTTCCATTAGAAATGGTCATAGTAAACCTTACCTTTCATTCATCCTTAAAAAATTAGATGTTTTATAAAGTTTTTGGATTTTCAAATAAACCGACTTTTAAATCTTTGGCTTCATATATAACCTTGCCATCAGCCTCGACATAGCCGTCAGCTATACCAAGAACAAGCTTACGGTTAATAACACGCTTGATATCAAGTACATATCTGACAAGTTTTGTTTCCGGCAATATCTGGCCAGTAAATTTCAAATCACCTAAGCCAAGCGCCCTTCCAGAACCCTGTGCTCCAGTCCAGCCAAGATAAAAACCAACAAGCTGCCATAATGCATCAAGTCCCAGACATCCTGGCATTACAGGATCTCCCTTGAAATGACAGTCAAAAAACCAAAGCGAGGGGTCTATTTCGAACTCGGCTTCCAAGCGGCCTTTATCATAGGCCCCGCCTGTTTCTGTAATCGAAGTAATCCGATCAACCATTAGCATTGGCGGCAAAGGAAGTTTTGCATTGCCGGGGCCGAAAAGCTCGCCCTCACCGCATTTAAGTAGTTCTTCTTTAGAGTATTGGGATTGTGGTGTAAAAGTCATATCCATCATTTTTGCGTTAGAGTGTGACATG
>NZVS01000040.1 GCA_002701555.1 Alphaproteobacteria bacterium
CCCACCATAAATGGCCGATAATTTAGGAATATCTCCTGAATATGACCCGGAAAGGTCAAATGTAAGCTCGTATAATGCCATAATCTTAATACCCTATATATAGTGTATCAAAATAGAGGTTAATAAGACATTAATATCGTGTCGAATTTTAGACTAATTGTAAATGGATTGTTACACTACATCGATATGCCCGCTATTATAGAGAGAATCTACGTTTAATCCTGTTATTCCATTTAAGGTTGCAACAGTTGTAAAGGAATTGGCGCCGCCGTTCCCATCGACCTGCACAAGAGTGTTACTCCCTGACGTTTGAAATCTTACAAACCCGTCTATATCCATGGTCAAAGGGTTATATCCACTAATTAAATCAGATAGGTCGAGAATATCCTGCCCTACTGTAAAGTTATAAACAGTATCTATACCTCCGCCCGCTGTGAATTTAAAAACATCTACACCGCTGTCACCGTAAAGAAGATCGTTACCAGTTCCTCCGTCCAAATAATCAAAGTTGTTAGACGTATTTAGGCTCACATTATCAAAACGGATCGTTGCAACTTCGTTAGAGCTGCTTTTCCCGGTTAAATAACCTCCCAGCATTAACTGATGCGTGCCTACAGAAAGATCACTAATATTGACACTTGTGTTGAGCCAACCCGTTGAAACATCACTTCCTGAACCGTAATATTCACCGAAGGAGAAAGTACCGTTATGACCATAAGTGTTTCCGTCCTTCAAAACGATTAAATATAGATCCTCACCACTGTCAAAATTTAGGAAACTTACTTTGTAAGAGAAAGACAAATGAGTATATTCCCCTGGCTGTGTCACATTAAAAGATATAGCCCACCCGCCGGCGATGTCGCTGACATTTGTATTGTTAACACCACCTAGAGTAACTTCAAGCGCGCCATTTCCTCCAGATCCATCATTGGTGATGCGTGTACCAGAAGCATACCCGGCGTTATAGTAATCAGTATAAACAAAACCGTTCGTATTGCTGTTAAAGTTTGCGCTAATTATCGAGGTGTCGTTACCGCTACCCTGACCATAGAGAGTGTCTACTCCTCCATTTCCGTAAAGGAAATCATTTCCGGATCCACCGTAAATTATATTGGCATTATTATCTCCGGTTAGTACGTCATTATAGGAAGAACCTGTGATATTTTCAAAATTGCTTAGAGTGTCATTTCCAGCAGCGCCGGTTGCAGATCCTGTTGCGAGATTAACGTTAACTGAGCCGGATGCCGAGGCGTAGGTCACCATATCAATACCATTTCCACCGTTCATGATATTGTTTCCCGAGGTGCCCGAGATCGTATCGTTATAGGAAGAACCTATTATATTTTCGATATTTAAAAGTGTATCAGTGCCGTAACCAACTGTGTTTTGTGCCGTAGTTAAAGAAAGGTTTATAGTTACGGCGCTTGTTGCAGCAGAATATGTAACTGTATCAATACCTGTCCCGCCATCTAAATAATCATTTCCAATTCCGCCGTCTAATATGTCATCGCCTGCGCCCCCCATAAGAGTGTCGTTACCGGCGTCGCCAAATAAAATATCATTTCCATTCTGACCAAAAATGCGATCGTTATCGGCATCACCGTGAATAACATCAATACCGCTCCCACCGTAGATGAGATCGTCTCCTGCGCCGCCGTTTAAAATATTTGTGCTGAAATCAGGTAAAACAAGTTCAGCTTCCCATTCAATGATATAACGGTGAGTAGATGTATCAGCCCAGTCGTGCCAGACACCGTTTGTATAAAGAACTATGTGGTGTTCTGTGTTGTTCTGAGGTTGTCCTGCGTCCCAGCTAACATACCCATTATAAATGCTTGTTCCAGTAAGAGTACTAAATTGCAAACCACTCTCTGGGCCAAAAGCCCATTTCCATTCACCGTTTACAGCAACATCATTTCCGCCAAGCCACACATCACCTGACATCATGGTTCTTAAAAAATTGTTTTCTGTAAGCGATGATACAACAGCGATGTGCCCGTTAATACCATTGAGTTGGCTTGAGGCGGCAGAATTACTGGCAGTTGTATAATTGACAGCCGTATTAACGTATCTATAAAAGCTTTGTGTTTGTTCATTAAACCAAACACCGGATGTTCCCCAGGCAGACGCTTCTCGGATCACATATTGATCATAAGAGCTGATACCCCCACCGTAGATAATGTCATTCCCATTACCTCCGTTAATGGTATCTGCGCCTTCCCCACCTGTCAGGAAATCATTACCGTCACCACCATCAATGAAGTCATCGCCTTCTTCGCCATCCAGCGTATCTACACCATTACCGCCATAGATTGTGTCATTGCCTTCCTGACCGTCAATATTATCATCGCCGTCTTCGCCATATAAGCGGTCATTACCATCATTTCCAAGGATGCGATCATTGCCGGATCCTCCATGTATTTCATCATTTCCGGCTCCGCCGAAGAGCTGATCATTGTCAGCTCCGCCATCAATATAGTCGTCGCCATCATCGCCGCCTATAATATCTGCACCGTTACCGCCATAAAGGAAGTCGTTACCTATACCACCTTTCAAGGTGTCATTACCGTCTTCCCCGTATAATGTATCATTTCCTGCATCACCGTGGAGGGTGTCGTTGCCTATGCCTCCACGTAAAGTGTCGTCCCCTTCGCCACCGTATAGTTTGTCATTACCAGCACCGCCAAAAAGCTGGTCGTTTCCACCTTCACCAGCAAGATAATCATCTCCGTCGCCACCATAAACGGTGTCATTACCATCGCGCGCATAAATTTTATCGTTACCTGCCAGACCGTCAATGATATCACTATTGGCTGTACCATAGATTTTTGCGTCATTACCTGCGGTGCCAGTGATGGTCGCAGCTGGTAACTGGGAAGGGGCGGGCGCAGCAATCTGCGTATCAGGAATATCAGATTGTGCATTGTAATCAGAATAGGCGCCTTTGGTCAGTGTCAAACTTGAGGAAGTGGAGGAGCTTGCCCCAGTCCCTGCAAAACCAGCCATATTAACTGTACTGTTGTTAATCTTAAGATTTGTAACAGTTATGGTGTCCGTGTCTGTACCATATCCTTTTACAAAATAGAAACGTAGCAATGAATGGTTAAACTCATTTTCTGTATCAATGACATAAGTTGCAGAACTTCCGGCGGAATATGCATATGACATGCCTATTTTTGTGCCGCCATATATTACGGATAATTTTGGGACATCACCAGAGAAGGTTCCCACCAGGTTAAAAGTGACTGTATAAATAGCCATCGTGGCGGCAAACCCATTAAAAAAAAGGCTCTTGTTCAGCTTCTAATATACGTTTGAATCAGTAAAAAATGTATTAAAATTATGGGTAATAAAACACTATTTTTTTTATATGCAAATCAATGCATTAGCTCTTTGACAAGCGTGACTTTATCTTTTTGGAAATTATGGGTCCATATAAGACTAATATCACGTTTAGGAGCTGGATTATGAAATGGAATAATAGAAAGATCATTCCGATCCTGAATATAAGGCAACATCATTTTCGGAACAAGTGTATATCCATATCCTTCGGAAACCATTGTGAGGACTGTGGTCATGGTTGATCCCGTAAATCCCGAGCTTGTTTGCGAGGAGGAAAGCCTGCAGGATGAAATGACTTGATCACGAAGGCAGTGTCCATCTTCAAGTAAAAGTAATTTTAAATCTTCAATATCTTTAAGTGTGATTTTTTTCGGAAAACTATCTTTGTCGCTTTTTGGACACGCGAGATAGAAGCTATCTTCCATAACTATATTGTGGTGAATGCCCTGTCTGAGAGGGTAGGGTAATGCAAAAATCCCGACATCAATTTCATCGTTTTCCAATTTGTCCAGAATTTGATGACTTAGGTTCTCAGATACCGAGATATTTAAATTATCTGAATTGGCGACTTTGACTTTGTTTTTAAAGACTTTTGGAAGAAGGTAGGGGGCAATGGTAGGGATTACGCCTATTCGTAATGTTGTAATATCATGATTTTCAAGTTCAGATGCTTTTTGAAGAAAAGCGTTTTGCGCTTCGTAAAGTCCTTTGGCTTGAGGCAGAAGTTTACGTCCATCATCGGTTAATTGAACAACACGGCTTGTGCGATCAAAAAGTTTTAATTTCAGTCCGTCTTCCAGATCCCTTATAGAATTGCTAAGTGCGGATTGTGTTACATTTACAGAGTTAGCCGCGCGGTTAAATGACAAATTATCAGACAGGGCAATAAAATATTCGATCTGCTTGAGCGTAGGTTTGAACATAGATTTATAATATATATTAATTTCTATATAATCAATATATTTTACAAATCAATACTATTTGAAAAACCCATTTGCAATTGCTACGCGACTCCATCATGTTCAGACACATTAAATTATTAATCTAAAAGCACTTGAAGGAGATAATTATGCTTGGACTTGGCGATCAGATGCCTGAATTTGAAGTAACTGGAGTAAAACCTGGTTTTATGAAACATGAAGAAAATGGTGAGTCAGCTTTTGAAACACTTACTGAAAAAAGTTTTGAAGGTAAGTGGAAAGTGATTTTCTTTTACCCTAAAGATTTTACATTTATCTGCCCGACTGAAATCGTTGAGTTCGCAAAGTTAAATGAAGAGTTTGATGACCGTGATACAGTGGTTCTTGGTGGAAGTACAGATAATGAGTTTTGTAAACTAGCTTGGCGTCGTGAGCACCCAGATCTTGCGAAACTTACACAATGGAGTTTTGCTGATACAAACGGGACTTTAGTTGACGGTCTTGGTATTCGTGAAAACACAGGCGTTGCTTATCGCGCAACTTACATTGTGGATCCTCATAATACAATTCAACATGTTTCTGTTAATGGTCTGAACGTGGGCCGTAACCCAAAAGAAACACTTCGTATTCTGGACGCTCTTCAATCAGACGAGCTTTGCCCATGTAACCGTGAACTTGGTGGCGACGTAATTAACGTTTCTGCCGAAGCTGGAAAAATCGCAGCTTAATTAGAATTAAAAGGGCGGCTGTCTCCTGGAAGATAGTACGCCCTTTTTTTAACTTTTGACAAAGGAGTATTACCCTATGACTATTACCAATTTGAAATCCCGGATACCGGACTACGCCAAAGATATTAAGTTGAATCTTTCTACACTTGCAGGCGAAGAAACATTAAATGACCAACAAAAATGGGGATGTTTTCTGGCCTGTGCAATGAATACAGGTAATTTAGAACTTATTCAAAGCGTAGAAGCCGAGGCCGTTGACTATTTATCAGCCGAAGCATATCAGGCTGCTAAATCAGCCGCCAGTATTATGGCTATGAATAATGTATATTACCGCTTTACACATTTAGCCGGTAACAAAGATTACCTTAACTTGCCCGCAAAACTTCGCATGAACGTGATCGGTAACCCGGGTGTAGACAAAGTTGACTTTGAACTTTGGTCACTGGCTGTATCTGCACAAAATGGTTGTGGTATGTGTATTGACGCTCACGAGGCTGTTTTAGAAAAAGCAGGTATGGGTAAGGAGCAAATACAAGCAGCTGTGCGAATTGGCGCTACAATTAATGCCGTTGCAGTAGTTTTAACAACCGAAACAGCTTTGGAAACTGAAGTTTCTAAAGCGGCATAGTTTCAAAGTAACGATTTAAAAAAGCGGCATTTCAGCCGCTTTTTTTATTCTTCTTTCTTAATTTCTTCTGGTTCAACGGCTTCAGCTGAACGCTTTTCCTTAACCTCGTGGACGTATATTTCTCTGTGAGGGTAGGGGATTTGAATCCCGTTTTCTTTCAGTGCATCCCATAGTGCCATGTAAACCTGTCCCTTTACATTTGTTACGCCTTTTTCTGCATCTTTAATCCAAAAACGAAGTGTGAAATCAATAGAGCTATTCCCAAAGTCTATAATCCAGCATACTGGCTTTGGTTCCTCGACCACGCGTTCTGGTTTGGTAGCGGCCTCTGCAGCCACTTGTACAACCTTGTGAGGGTCGGAGTTATAGTGTACGCCAAATTTAACTTCTATTCGGACAAGTGTATCTCCATGTGACCAGTTTACAACTTGCTGGGTAATAAAATCTTCGTTTGGGATCAGGTATGATTTATTATCACGGGTAACTATTTCAGTATAGCGCGCACCCATATGATGCACCCAGCCAAATGTGCTGTCGGCGCCGGCCTGATCTTTAATTTCAATGACATCGCCCGGATTTATGGAATGGTCAAGCAATAACATAATCCCACTAAACAGGTTGGAAACACCTTTTTGGAGACCAAAACCAATACCCAAACCGAGGGCACCGGAAAACACTGCGAGGACAGAAAGATCAACGCCTGCGGCTGTCACGCCAATAAGAAGAGCAAAAATAATTAATAAAACGCGTGCTATTTTGGATATAAGTACGCGAGATGCAGGGGTAAGGGAACTGACCTGAGCCAGTCTTCTTTCTGTCAGAGTGCTTGTAAACAGGGCCGCATACAGCAGGGCAAAAATCAGAAAAACAGCCTTTATAACTGCCAAAGCTGTAATCTCACTTTTTCCAATTGAGAATCCGATGGAGTCAAGCGCAATAGAGGTTTCGTCCAAGACACCTATAATGTTAAGAGCAGCAACAAACCAGGCAATCAAGGCAACGATTTGACGCAAAAAAGTATTTTGAATAATTTGTGCCGCCAGTCTGATGACGATCCATGCAGCAACCAAACTGGTAATAGCTGATGCAAAGTGCATATCCCATTCATACTCACCATTATTGTGGATTTGTATAAAGACACCCATAATAACAACAGCAATTATGGGTAAGATAAGCCGTACCAGATTTTTAAGAGATTGACGTATGCGAAAATGTAATTGGCTACGGTCAATTTTTGTAATTAGTTTAGGCGACATTTTGCGCCTTACGGCCCACCCTACTAAGAATGCAGCAGCAAGAAAAACAATTTGCAGCCAATTTATGGGAACCATAAAAGTCGTTGAGAAATATTCGATAGCATTCTCAAGGTAAACTTCTATTTTATCCAACATGAACATAATATTATGAACGCCTTCGGAGGTTAGTTTTTCTGTAGAATGTGTAAAGCTTCGCCAGGAAGTTTGGACGTAAACTGATTGTCCAGTGTTTCCGCCCCACTCATCAATCTATAGACGATAGAACCATATATCATGTCCACAGCCAAAGCCGTTTCTATATCCGGGCGAAATTCGCCGGAAGCTTTTCCGTCTTCGATTAAATCGGCTAAAACCTGCTCGTGCTGAAGCATAAAGCTTTCGTAAAAGGTAACTAGTGTATCCTTGTCTGACTGGGCTTCAGCCATAGCCTCGATAAGTATTTTTCCATTTTTACCCTTTAAAAGGCGCATGAAACGTTCAAGTTGTTTAACGACAGCATCAGATTTAGTTGATGTAGTGGGTAGGGGCGGTGTTTTTCCAAGCTGGTGTGACAGAGCATCAAGTACAATTGCGACCTTATGTGGCCACCAACGATAAATAGTGGTTTTACCAACGCCTGCTTTCTTGGCAATGCCTTCTATCGAAAGATCCTGAACAGAGCTATGCAATAAAAGCCTGTTAGTTGCATCTAGTATGGCGTTTTTAGAGGTCTGACTTCTTGGGCGGCCTCTTTTTTTTGTTTGTTCTTCGTCAATTGCGGCTTCATGATATTTCAGGTTTTGCGCATTCATCTGGGGTTGCCTTTATATATTTCTGGTATTTAGCTACGGAGCGGCCCGTATATTAAGCTGAAAATGCAACATTTGTAAATTGATAAATGATAAATTTAAGAGCAAGTTGCGTTTTTTTTAAGAGGCAATAGAGAGTATTTGAACATTAAGACTTTATGATATACTATATGATCATTAGCAAAGTCAGTCGGCATAGATGAAAACGAATGTGTATATAAGGAACATTTCGTCCAGATTTACCGTTTGATTTGAAAATAACTTTGAAAAACAGGATAAATATGGACGTCTGGATATTGTTTTCAGAAGAAATAGAAGCCCCTACGAACGAAGCTTACGAGATAAGAAGATTTCAGGCTATCGGCAAAGAGATGGGTATTAATGTCGAGGTCTTTTCGCCAGAGCAATTTGACCTGTTAGTCACTGATGAAGATAGAACTTCGGTTCTTATCGATGGTGAACCAAAATTATTACCAGATTTTCTGCTTCCCAGAACCCCGCCAGTTGAAAATGGTTATTTTTCTCTGGCCGTAATACGTCAGTTTGAAAGATTGGGCGTTAAAGTTTTTAACAATTCGGCCTGTATTGAAGCAGTAGCAGATAAAATGCATACACACCAGATTTTGGCAGAACATGGCCTTCCTACACCAACAACGATGCTAGCTAAATTTCCTGTTGATTTAGGTCTGATTGAAAAGCATATCGGGTTTCCTGTAGTTGTGAAAACTCTGCTGGGTGTGAATGGTACGGGCGTATTTTTAATTGAAGATCACGAGGCTTTTCACGACCTTATGACACTTATTGGAGAAACAAATCCCAATATTCAACTTATTTTCCAAAAATTCGTGGCTGTTAGCAAAGGGCGTGATTTGCGCGTATTTGTAGTTGACGGTGAAGTTCTTGCCTGTATGGAGCGTCGTGCAAAAGAAGGTGGATTTAAGGCTAATTTTTCACAAGGCGGCTCAGTGCTCCCTTACGAGCTAGACCAAGCAACAGAAGAATTGGCAATAAAAACAGCAGAAGTTTTAGGAATAAAAGTAGCTGGTATCGATCTTCTTTTTAAAGAAGAGGGTGGCTTTACTATATGTGAAGCCAACACTTTCCCTGGATTTAAGGGACTGGAAAAAGCTTGTGCTGTAAATGTACCAGAAGCCATTTTCAAAGCTATGCAAAAGCAGATGGACGAAGAAAAGCTCGTTTCACAAATGGTTGCATCCTAAGCCCAAAAGAGTTTTACAATTCTATCAGAATGACATTGATTTTTGCGCTCTTTCACGAGTAAGGCGCCTGCCATTTTCTATTTCTAATATAGATAAAGATCTTTCGATTAATCCGTCATTACGGAACTTAAAAAAGCCGTCAATCCCAGAAAAGCCGGCAGGGTTAGACAACGTGCTGGACGTTAAAGCCTTGTTTTCTGCCACCAGCGATAGAACCATTGCGGCAGAGTCATAACCTAAACTTGCAACACGGGGTGGTGTTTCACCATATACTGACCTGTATTTCTGAGAGAAACGGTTTACTTCTGATGGTTCAGGTCCTGCGTAAATTGCACCCTTTAATGCAGTTTGTGATAAAGCATCATCATCATCCCATAACCCCGTTCCGATCAAGCGTGGTAAGGCCACACCAGACTGGCGCACCGAATTAATAATTGATGCGGCTTCTGAGCTTCTGGAAGCAAACAAAACGGCGTCAGATTTAGTGGCTGGATTTCTTTGAAGGGCCTGTAATTCGGAGGCTGCTTGCTGTGCAGAAGTGTAATTTATAACGCGTGGTACTGATAAATTATTGTTTTGTAGAAACCTTTGTGCGGCAGCAGTAACTAAATTACCGTACTCACCGGAAGGTGCGACTATGGAAAGATTCCTCATGCCGTTACGAGCTGCGTAATCCAAAACGCGTTCTACTTGGGCGTGCGGAAGAAAACCCATTACGAAGGTATTGGCCGATGCCTCTGTCCAATCTGTAGTAAATCCGACGACAGGGCGATTGGGGCTTGAAAGCGAATTTAAAGCTTTAACCTCTTGAGCATATAAAGGCCCAAGTATGATTGTTGCGCCATCATTTATGGCTGACTGGGCTGCGCTTCTTGCAGAATTTGAACTGCCTCCGCTATCGCGAGGTAGTAGTTCGACGCTGTCAGACGGGAGATCGAAAACAGCAAGTTGTGCAGCATTCACAAGAGACTGCCCCACAGCTGCACCATTACCTGAAAGAGGTGCCAAAAATCCAATTTTTACAGCGGCTCCTATGGGCGAAGGGGTTGCATCAGATTGAATTTGAACATTACGATTTTCTGCGCCTGTATTAATTTGAGTGTTTGATTGGCTGTTAGAATAGCGACCCTGCCACGGTGAGCTTTGTTGCGCTACACACCCAGTGAAAAACAACGCCAAAAACAAGCCAAAGAAAATTTTAAGTGAATGGGTGCTGGTCATAAATGCCTGCCTCTTGTAATATTTGTTTCGAGATGAAAAACCCTACACAAAAAAAGCCCGAGACACCAGACTCTAATAAATTCTCTTTTACTTTAGAGAAGCAAAATCTCGAAAATGCTCTTTATCTCGTTTCTACGCCCATAGGTCATTTAAAAGATATTACTTTGCATGCGCTGGAAATACTTATCAGTGCTGATTATATTTTTTGTGAAGATACAAGGGTGACTTCAAAGTTACTTCAGGCTTATGGAATAAAGCGAAAATTATCTGTATATAATGACCATGCCAGCAACGAACAGCGAGACGAGATCGTCAAACTCGCCTTAGATGAAAAAAGTGTAGCGCTTGTCAGTGATGCAGGAGCGCCTTTAATTTCTGACCCGGGATATAAGTTGGTTCGAAATATTTGCAGGAAGGGCGGTAAGGTTATTACAGTACCTGGTGCAAGCTCTGTAATATCGGCTTTGCAATTAAGTGGCCTTCCGTCTGACAGCTTTTCGTTTTTTGGATTTATACCTTCCAAGTCGAAGGCAAGAGAGGAGTTTCTTTTGACCAAAAAGTTAAATAAAGAAACCCTCGTTTTCTTCGAAACGGTCCCTAGAATCGTAAAAACGTTGGATGCAATTGACAGCATTTTTGGTGATCGTAATTGCGCAGTCGCTAGAGAGCTGACTAAAAAATTTGAAACAATATATAGAGGGACTGCAAAAGATATCCTGCTGCAAATGGAAAAAGATACCGTGAAAGGGGAGCTCGTACTTTTGATAGAGGGCTGTACTCTGAACCTAGATAACTCGCAGAATCTAGAAAATTTACTTAATAGTTACATGGCAGAAATGTCCTTGAGGAATGCCGTAGAAGAAGTTTCTAAGATTTTATCCCTGCCCAAAAAACAGGTTTACACCAAAGCTTTGGAACTTAAAGAGTGAGGAAATCGTCTTATAGGACAGGTTTGCTGGCTGAAGCATTTGCCAAATGGTTTTTAAGAGCCAAAGGATATCGTATTTTGGCGCAGCGCTATAAGGTACGGGGCGGCGAAATAGATATTGTTGCAAGCCGAGGGAAGGTTTTGGCTTTTGTTGAAGTAAAAGCAAGGGCATCAAAAGAATTGGCAGCTTATGCCATAACAGAAAAAGGGAAAAAGAGAATGACCACAGCAGTAAAAACATGGTTGATGAAGCATCCGGAAGAGGCAAGAAAGGTAATTAGATATGATGCAATGCTCATAAAATTGCCTTTTTTTATAAAGCATCTGGACAATGCGTGGATGGATTAACATACTGGTAATAGACGCAAGCAAACGATTCTAACCAGTTTATCCTGATATGACTTTCACATGTAGCGGTTTCGTACCACTTAAATTTTTATCCTTAATTCTCATTCTTTCTCTATTATCCGGATGTACCGGTATAGGTATGGCTACCGGAGCAGGCGCTGGTGTCGGTATGGCGGCAGCGCAGGAGGGGGGCATTCCCGCCGCTGTTACAGATCTTAAAATTCAGACTGAGATTAACAGCCTCTGGTTTCAGCATGATGTCGAAATTTTCAGAAAACTTGATTTGACTGTTAAACAGGGGAGAGTCCTCGTAACCGGTGTAGTCCAGGATCCGGAAGCGCGTGTTGAAGCTATACGTATGGCTTGGCAGCCGAGAGGTGTTAAACAGGTTATCAATGAAATCCGTGTGGCGGAAAGTGATGGCTTACCTGGTTTTGCCAGAGATAGCTGGATTACTGCCCAGCTGAGAGCCAAGCTTGTTTTTGCAAAGGAAGTGCAATCTATCAATTATACAATTGATACTGTACAGGGCGTTGTTTACCTGATGGGGGTTGCGCAAAATCAGGATGAGCTGAACCGGGCAATAGATATTGCGCGCAATATATCTGGTGTGAAGCAAGTTGTAAGCTATGTAAAGTTTGCGGGTCAGCCTTTGACAGAAGAAGAACTCGAGGCTAGACGTGAGGCGTCCATGACAACAACTGTTGTAGATGACGGGACTACAACAACAACTACTGTTTATGAGTCGCCCTCAGGTGAGTGGCCAAGCGAGACAGTCCGAGCTGTTCCAATGAACCAAAGTGAATATATATACTCACCAAACGGTAGCACCAATAGTGGCAGACCTTCTGTTCAATCAGAGCCTCTTCAGTAAGATATTTTTATGACATCTTTGTCGGGTACAGTTATTACGGAACAATTGAAAGCGATCGGCGCGGGGCAGGATATTGGGTATTCTGCTGCCGAGCAGGGTATCTTAATAGCTTCTCTCAATCACCCAGGGCGAGGAGTAGAACGTTATAAAGTCCATCTTCAC
>NZVS01000041.1 GCA_002701555.1 Alphaproteobacteria bacterium
ACCTGGCCTAATGCTTGCGTATTTGTAACATCATCAGTAACAGCCTGAGTTTCAAAACGCCCTTCCCCAAAAACAGCCCGGAAAAGAAGCAACAATTCAGCAAGGAGGACCACCCCTAAAACTATTCCGATGGGGGCATATTTAACAACACCTTCGCGTAGCCTCGAAAAATCAATATCCAGCATCATAACAACGAAGAGGAAAAGCACCGCCACAGCGCCTACATAAACAATGACCAAAATCATGGCCACAAATTCTGCACCGAGCATCAGGAACAACCCGGCCGCATTGAAGAAAGCCAGGATCAGACATAAAACAGAGTGAACCGGATTTTTCAATGTAATGACCGCCGTCGCGCTTAAAAGCATGACAGAGGCAAATAAATAAAAAACAACGGCTTGAACAATCATGAGGCGATCCGCGAATTGTGTTTAACAAACATATATGAAGTGTTTTATAGATTCCTCATATACAGTGCAAGGGGCAAAGCAGGATTTCCCCAAAAGTTATTTGCCTTTTTAAAAGAATAATTTACTTTTAAAACATAAGTTTAAGAAAACTAAGGGAAAATAGATATGCCTCGCTGGAAATGGCTTATAGCTAAAATAACAAACCGCCTGTGGTTCAGGTCTAGTATTTTCTGTATTGTCGGTATAAGTAGCGCGTTACTTGCCCTATATGGAAAAACCTTTATTCCAGATGAGTTCTCAAGAACCCTCGAAGCCGGTGCTATAGAAGACATTCTCAATATAATCGCCTCCAGTATGTTGGCAGTTACTATATTTTCCCTGACAACTATGGTTTCCGCATTCAGGGCTGTTACAGCTAACGCGACACCACGCTCTACGAAGCTTCTTATTAGTGATAAAGCTGCGCAAAATGCACTATCCACATTCTTGGGTTCTTTCATTTTTTCACTGGTTGGAATCGTAACAATAAAGCTTGGTTTATATGAAGATTCAGGACGCATAATTTTATTTGTAATTACCATAGGGGTTATAACTTTAGTTGTTGCGACAATGTTAAGCTGGATAGAATATCTCATTAAGCTTGGACGTGTTGGAGAAACCATTAAAAGAATTGAACATGCCGCTACAGAAGCAATTAAAAAGACTGCTTCTGACCCTTATTTCGGTGCAAAACCTTGCAATATAGAAGATAAAGGCGCCCCATCTAAATCTACTGAAATCTATCAAAACAGAATTGGCTACCTTCAACACATAGATATGTCCTCACTGGGTACTGTTTGCGAAGATCAAGGCGTTGAGATCCATATAAATGTAATACCCGGCTCTTATTGTGATACGTCCACTCCTATTGCCTATGTCGTTGGCACTTGCGGAGATGATGATGCTGATAAAATACGAAATGCTTTTATGATTGATGAAGATAGATCATTTACTCAAGACCCTCGTTATGGGTTGATAGTACTTTCTGAAATAGCGTCCAAAGCGTTATCCCCTGCAGTTAACGATCCTGGTACAGCTATAGCGGTCATAGTTTCAATGACTAGGATTTTGTCTCATTGGCAAAGCAAGAAAGAACCCAAAAATGCCACTAATGGTGATAGTGAGGGCAAAAAAGACGAAGATTTTCCTATCATCAAATACCCTTCTATTTTCATGCCTTGTGTAGATACCGCCAGCATGTTCAACGGTGCATTCAACAGCATAGCAAGGGATGGATCATCAATATTGGAAGTTCAGCTTTATTTACAAAAAGCTTTTAAATCGCTTTCGGAAATGAATGCTGATGGATTTAAAGAGAATGCAGAGAGACACTCTTACCTCTCTTATCAACGTGCGTTGGCCGAGATGAGTATTCAAGAAGATAAAGACAGATTGAAATCAACTGTTTTGAGAAAAACCAAGCCTAAAAAAGTCTAAGTTTCAGCGATAAGGTGCGTCTGCTGCCAAATTTGCTGCAAGTTGGGCTTCCCACTTGTCACCGTTATCAAGAAGCTTTTGTTTATTATAATAAAGCTCTTCACGCGTTTCTGTAGAAAACTCAAAATTGGGGCCTTCTACAATGGCATCGACAGGACAAGCCTCCTGACATAAACCACAATAGATACATTTTGTCATATCGATATCATATCGTGTAGTCCGTCTGGAGCCATCGGCCCTCGGTTCAGATTCAATTGTAATTGCAAGTGCTGGACAAATCGCCTCGCAAAGCTTACAGGCTATGCAGCGTTCTTCTCCATTTGGATAGCGCCTAAGCGCATGCTCGCCGCGAAAACGTGGTGAAATAGGCCCTTTTTCAAAAGGGTAATTGATTGTAGCTCTTGGCACAAAAAACATATATTTAAGGGTTAACAACATGCCCTTAACTATTTCCTTAAGAAGGAGAGAATTTAAAAAATTATTCATACTCTTTTACCTTGCCAATGCCGGCCCTCTCAGATCATCATTCCATCTATATTTTAAGTCACTATCGATAGCGGCTACGCCTCGTAGCCCCTCATCCAATATTGTTGCGACTGAAGAGTCTATTCGTCCCATAGAAGTTAAGTCATTACAGTAGTCAGTGTCCTCAAAAGAGAAAATTTCATCAAAACTTTCCTCTTTCCAAAAGTTCTGCTTTGCAAGGATCTCACTCACAGGATTGTCTTTATGAAAAGGTAGAACGATATTTGTGTAACCTGCCTGAGATGCTTCTGATTTAATAAGTGAAAGAATAAGCCCCATCTTATTTAATGGTTTCGTATTTACCCAATGGTTTTCTGGATAACTTAAATCTATCCAGGTGGATGCCGTGCCAAGATAGCGTGTCAGGCTGACTATTGTCGGTGAGTGGGGCATCTGCGAAAATGCTTCGCTGCTGGCACGTCTAAAACTGTCTGATAGTTCAATTAAATCTAAAGTCTTGCTCATAATTTACATCCCGGGTAATTGGTTAGTGTAAATTAGGAAACCCGAAACGACAAGAACCCATAGAAGTGTTAGTGGAAGGAAAACTTTCCACCCCAATCTCATTAATTGGTCGTAACGGTATCTAGGGAATGTGGCCCTTGACCAAATAAAGAAGAACAGAACAAGGCAGGTCTTAAGTACGAACCAAACAGCTCCGGGTACAAATGATAAAAACTCAATACCGAACGGGACTTTCCACCCCCCCAAAAACAGGATGGTTGTCATTGCGCTCATTAGAATCATATTGATGTATTCACCCAAAAAGAACAGTGCAAAGGTAAAAGAAGAATATTCAACCATGAACCCGCCGGACAACTCCGATTCTCCTTCCGGAAGGTCAAAAGGCGCGCGATTGGTTTCTGCCAATATAGAAACAAGAAAGATAATGAGCATTGGAAAAAGAAGAACATTCATTCCAAAACTACGTTCTGCCAAAACAATTTCAGTAAGGTTTTGGGAACCACAGCATAATAGCACAGTAACAATAACAAGTCCCATAGAGACTTCATAAGAAACCATTTGTGACGCCGAGCGCATCGCTCCTAGAAACGCATAACGGGAATTGGAACCCCACCCTGCCATCACAACGCCATATACACCCATTGAAGAAATAGCGAAAAGATAAAGAATACCAACATTGATGTCCGCAAGAGCCAAACCGACATCAACAGGAATAACGGCCCAAGCAGCCAGTGCGAGGGTAAACGTTAGCATAGGCGCAATTAGAAAAACTCCCTTATTGGCCTGTGTAGGTAGAATGGTTTCTTTGGTCAAAAGTTTAATACCGTCAGCAATAGGCTGAAGAAGACCGAATGGTCCGACCGTCATAGGACCCTGCCGGCGTTGCATAGCTCCCATAACCTTACGCTCGGCGTAAGTTAAATAAGCCATCCCCCCCATTACAACGCCGATTGTAATGCCAATATGAAGAAGGATCATTGCGAATGGCAATCCGTATGAAGTCCAGAATTCTAACATAGTCTAGGCAGCCTCTTCTTTTTCAAAATCTGACATTACTTTTTTAATATCAGGAGGCAAATAATTGGGGCCTTTCATAACCTTTCCATCACTCTCTCTATGGATAGGCTTTCCATCTTCGCCGAGCTTACTCATATTGGATCGATGAACTTCGCTAAAGGCAACTTCTTTCAGGTTTTGAAGTCCAAAGGAAAGATATGCGCCATCAAGCACGTATTGTAAATCTGTTAGGGCATCGAGAACCTCAACAATATCTTTTTGTTCCAACGCCTCTTTCAATTCATCCAACTCTTCTGCAAGCAAATTAATTCTTAAAAGATTTGTTTTTTCGTTGGATATATCGACATTTTCACTTACAGGAAGTCCGTAAGCCCTATGAAATTCAGCAACTCTTTCAAGTGTTGTATTTTTAGACATTTTACGCCGCCTTCTCATTTAGTGGTTTTAAAACAAACTCTTCATAACATTGATGCATTGTATCTGATGCACGGCAGATGCTATTCGCCAAATAAAAACCATCTGTGTCAACTTTGATATCAACATTTCCTATTTTGCCTTTAGATGAAGGGGTTACCCAACTACTTTGAGGCAATACATCAACATTTCTGTAATCCGGAAAGTCTTTATATATGCGCTCTCTCAACTCATAATGGCTAGAATATGCAAAGGTTTTATCCAGTTTTTCAGATAAGGCGCGCAAGATTTTCCAATCTTCTTTTGCTTGACCTGGTGCAAAGACTGCACGCTTACCTAATTGTACTCGACCTTCTGTGTTTACAAGCAGGAAATCTTTTTCTGTAAAGGCCGAACCAGGTAAAATAACATCAGCACGATGGGCACCTCTATCTCCATGATGTCCTTGGTAAATCACAAAGGCATCTTTAGAAATAGTTTCGAGAACTTTTGAATCTGCATTGAGTAAATACACAACCTCTGATTTTTTTAGGTCAAAGTCACTAGCAAGCCCCATATCCAAGGCCGCTGTAGTCGCAGCATGAGCATGAACAACATTAAACCCGTTCCAATTATTGTCTTTACCAATTACACCAATTTTTTCTGCCAATGCTGCTGTTGCTTTGTGAATATCTTCACCATCTTTATGCTGCAGAGCCTCACTCCCCAGCAAAATCAGAGGCTTATCAGCTGACTTAAACTCTTTGGCAAAACCGGATTTTGCAGTGCTTATTTTATCAATTTCTTTCAGGTTAGTTCCCAGAAACTCGCAAGGGTAGCCAAGGTCTATATCCTGCCCTATCACTGCAATAGGAAGACGCTTTTTTAGCCATGTTTTACGAATGCGTGCGTTTAGCAAGGCCGCATCTTGTTTCGGATTAAATCCAATAATGAGTATTGCATCAGCATCTTCAACACCGGCAATACCTGAATTCATAATATAATGCCCACGGCTCGCAGTAGAAAGCAACATTCCGTGTGGTACGGCAGATATATGTTTAACATTAAGAGCTTCAGCGAGGTCTTTAAAAGCGACAAGGTCTTCGACTACACATAAGCCACCTGCCCTCATGCCGATTTTGGACGCCGGCACTTTCTGCAACCTTTCTGCACATAACGTTAAAGCATCTTCCCAGCTGCATTCCTCGAGTTTACCCTTGGCATTTCGCATGTAGGGTCTATCAAGTCTTCTCTTCTTCAAACCGTCATAAGAAAAACGAGTACGATCATCAATCCATTCCTCATTAACATCTTCATGCAGACGAGGTAAAACACGCATCACTTCGCCGCCGCGGCTATCAACGCGTATATTGCTGCCCAAGCCGTTATGAACATCAACAGTCTCTGTTTTTGTTAGCTCCCACGGACGGGCTTTATAAGCATATGGCTTATTGGTCAATGCTCCGACAGGGCAAATATCGATCATATTTCCGGAAAGCTCTGTTGAAACAGCCTTTTCAATAAAAGTACCAATTTCAACATCTTCGCCACGATTAAGAAGGCCTAGCTCTGGAGTGCCTGCGACCTCTTCGCCAAACCTGACACACCGAGTACATTGGATACAACGTGTCATGATGGTTTTAATAAGAGGCCCTAAATCCTTATTCGGTACAGCTCGTTTTGACTCACGGTAGCGTGAGCGGTCAAAGCCATATCCCATCGCCTGATCCTGTAAGTCACATTCGCCACCCTGATCACAAATAGGGCAATCAAGCGGGTGGTTAATTAGAAGCATTTCCATTACACCGCGTCTTGCTTTTTTTACAACATCGGACTCGGTTTCAACTTCCATTCCATCGCCTACCGCCATTGCGCAAGAGGCAACCGGCTTAGGTGCCCCTTTGACTTCTACTAGACACATGCGGCAATTAGCGGGCACGCTCAGGCGGTCGTGATAACAAAAACGAGGTATTTCATAACCGACTTGTTCTGCGGCCTGCAAAATAGATGTACCGTTTTCGACTTCAACTTCTGTTCCGTTTATCTTTAACTTAGGCATATCTCTACCTTCTACATGATAGGCAATTGGTTTCTTCCGGCCTATTACGTTTTAAGGCCGCATCCATAATATCTTTTCTAACAACAGTAATCTCGGAAGCTCCGGCTCTGAAGGTAAATGTCAAAGGCATCAGCGGACGCTCAATTTCGTGTCCGCATTTCCATTTTCTGCCTTGCCGTGTAAACAATCCCATTATGCTGCCTTTGCTGCTTTCCGGTATTGTAGTATACGTTTCTCCATAACAGGCCTGAAGTGACGTATTAATCCCTGAATAGGCCAGGCCGAAGCATCACCATGGGCACAAATCGTGTGACCTTCAATTTCTTTTGTAAGGTCATACAGCATGTCTATTTCCTCGACAGTTGCGTTCCCCGTAACCATGCGTTGCATAGTTCGCCACAGCCAGCCGGTTCCTTCCCGACACGGTGTACATTGACCACAGCTCTCATGCATATAAAAGAAGGACAATCTAGCTATCGCATAGACTATGTCTGTCGATTTATCCATAACAATAACACCTGCTGTTCCCAACCCACTTTGAACTTCACGCAAAGAGTCAAAATCCATTTTCACAGTCGAACAGATATCCCGCGGTAATAAAGGGGTTGAAGATCCACCAGGTATAACTGCCAGCAGGTTATCCCATCCGCCGCGCACGCCACCGGCATGTTTTTCGATAAGCTCTTTCAGCCCAATGCCCATCTCTTCTTCAACATTGCACGGCTGGTTTACATGTCCTGATATGCAAAAAAGTTTAGTTCCTGTATTTTTCTCATCTCGGCCAAATCCTGCGAACCATGCCCCGCCACGACGTAAGATGGTAGGTGCTACCGCAATAGTCTCGACATTATTCACCGTTGTTGGACAAGAATAAAGTCCGGCCATAGCAGGGAATGGGGGTTTATTTCTGGGTTGGCCCTTTTTGCCTTCCAGGGATTCAAGCAAGGCTGTTTCTTCACCACAAATATAGGCCCCTGCCCCTCGGTGAAGATAGACATCGAAATCCCAACCTGACTTAGCCGCATTTTTACCCAAAAGCCCTGCATCATAAGCTTCTTCGATAGCCGTAACCAAAGCAGAACCTTCATTGTAAAATTCACCTCGAATATAAATATAGGCAGCGTGTGCACCCATGGCAAAACCAGCTAACAATGCACCCTCTAGGAGCTTATGCGGTTCAAAACGCATAATGTCGCGGTCTTTGCATGTTCCAGGCTCTGACTCATCAGCATTAATTACAAGATAATGTGGCTTTCCAGTCTTTTCCGGGTCGGGCATAAATGACCATTTCACACCAGTTGGAAAACCTGCTCCTCCACGACCACGAAGGCCGGATGCTTTCATTTCTGAAATGATCCAGTCTTTTCCTTTTTTAATAAAAGAGGCCGTATCATCCCAGTCACCACGTTTTTTGGCAGCCTTCAGACCTGAATCTTGCCAGCCATAGATATTTGTAAAAATGCGGTCCTTGTCCTGTAACATTAAACCACCTTTTCTTTCTTAGCTAAGTCTTCAAGAGTTGTCGGACCTTCAACTGCCATTGAACCTCTACGCCCTTGTTGTGAACCTATAGAAACTTTTTTACCATCCTTCAGGTCTTTGACGATTTGTACCATGTTCTCGGGAGTAAGATCTTCATAGTAGTCATCATTAATCTGTACCATTGGCGCATTTACACAAGCCCCAAGGCACTCAACTTCTATGGCAGTAAAAAGACCGTCTTTAGTTGTTTCACCAAGATGTGTGCCGAGCTCTTTCTCACAAGCTTTCACGATGTCCGCAGAACCACGCAACCAGCATGGAGTTGTTGTACAACACTGAATAAGATATTTACCAACTGGCGCAAGGTTATACATTGAATAAAATGTTGCCACTTCATAAACTTTTATTGGGGGTTGCCCTACAACATTTGCAATCTCATCCATAGCAGCTCTGGGTATCCAGCCACCATAAGGTTTTTTTGCTTTTGCACCTTCTTCACCAACCTGTCTTTGCGCCAGATCAAGTAACGGCATGATTGCTGAACGAGCTTGATTTGAAGGATAACGCGCAAGAATTTCATCGACTTTCTTTTTGTTTTTAAAAGAAAAATCTTTGGGCTGATACTCTGCGTTTGGTTCGAACTTTGGTTTCATCTACACAAATTCCCTGATATGAAACTGTTTAACTTTCGACATCACTTTGTCTTTCGCATAAGTCGCACTGCGGCGAAAATCCTTCACGCTAACCACATCTTCCATATCGCGAATTGCTCTTGCTACGCGCGGCGTCGCCTCCCTTACAACAATTCTGTTACCTCTTTTTGCCGAAGCCGACATGAAAGTAAACTCACTCATAGAACCGAGCCCTCGACCGTACAGGGTATCCTGCAGGGCCACTTTATTCTTGGCAGATTCACTCATACGGCACTCACCCTCTGCAGACTTTTTAAAAGTCACAAGAATATCTTTTCTAAACGAACTTCTCATCGGTCAATTTCTCCAAATACGATGTCAAGTGAGCCTATAATTGAAACTGTATCGGCAAGCATGTGTCCTTTCGACATAAAATCCAGCCCCTGCAGATGATAGAAGCCCGGCGCACGTAAACGGCATCTATAGGGTCTGTTTGTTCCGTCTGATACAATGTATACCGCAAATTCACCCTTAGGTGCCTCAACAGCCGCATATGTTTCACCGGCAGGCACGTGATAACCTTCAGTATACAGTTTGAAGTGATGAATCATTGCTTCCATTGAGCGCTTCATCTCGGCACGAGGCGGTGGGGCAATCTTATAGTCATTAACCTTAACAGGACCCTCCGGCATCTGCTCAATTGCCTGGCGCATAATTTTGATAGATTGCCGCATTTCTTCCATGCGCACCAGATATCTGGCATAACAATCGCCCGTTTTTCCTACAGGAATATCAAAATCCATTTTTTCATAAGCATCATAAGGCTGGCTCTTACGCAGATCCCAAGCAACATTTGATCCACGCAGCATTGGGCCTGTAAATCCCCAATCGAGTGCTTCTTGTTTGGAAACCACCCCGATATCAACAGTCCTTTGCTTAAAAATACGGTTATTTGTCAGAAGGTTATCCAGATCATTTATGACTTTTGGAAGTGTCTCCGTCCACTCATAAATATCTTCAGCAAGCCCGGCAGGCATGTCCTGATGAACACCACCAGGGCGGAAATAATTGGCATGCAAACGTGCTCCACAGACACGCTCATAAAACTCCATTCCAATTTCGCGTTCTTCGAATCCCCAAAGCGATGGCGTAATCGCCCCGACATCAAGCGCAAAAGTTGTTATATTCAAAAGATGGTTGAGAACACGACCCAACTCACAGAACAATACACGGATATATTGTCCACGCTCAGGCACTGTGATTCCAAGAAGCTTTTCAACACCAAGCGCAAAAGCGTGCTCCTGATTCATTGGCGCGACATAATCAAGCCTGTCAAAATAAGGGATCGCCTGTAAATAAGTCTTATATTCGATAAGTTTTTCA
>NZVS01000042.1 GCA_002701555.1 Alphaproteobacteria bacterium
TAAAATATCTATAAAACTTGCAATCAGGCTCTTTGGAAGCTATTATTTTGTCATAAAAATAATAAAGGGAGTTTTCAATGGCTTACATCAGGTATATATCAAATCTATTACTCAGAGAACACATGAGGCAAGCTGCACAAGATATTAGGAAAGATAAGTCTGAACTTACCTCTTCCGGTAAAAAATCAGCTATGATCATGAGTGCAGGCAGACAGAAATCAGGACTAGCATCTAAGCCATCTGCCCTAGCTGTTCAGTAAGATATTCTTTGACTTTATCAATACTTATGCGCTCCTGCTCCATCGTGTTGCGGTGACGAATTGTTACGGTTTGGTCCTGTAACGTATCGCTGTCAATGGTAATGCAGAATGGTGTACCTATTTCATCCTGCCGTGCATATCTTTTTCCAATATTTTGTTTGATATCCAGATCAACGGCCATGTCTTCACGCAGATCCATGTAGAGCTTTGTGGCAAGCTCGGGCATACCGTCTTTTGCAACTAGCGGAAGGATAGCAGCCTTCTTTGGAGCCACTGACGGTTTAAAGTTCAAATACATGCCTGATGGACGATCAGGGTCAACTGTATAGGCCTCGCACAAAACTGTTAGAACAGCTCTTGTAAGGCCTGAAGCAGGTTCAATCACATGTGGTATATACCTGTTTTGGTTATCGTCCGGATCAATATACTGCATTTTTGTACCCGAATGTTCCTGATGCTGTGTTAAATCATAATCGCAGCGGTGAGCAATGCCCTCAAGCTCTCCAAAACCTGGGTAAGTAAATGGGAACTGGTATTCTATATCCAATGTTCCTTCACCTTCTTTGGCGTAATGCGAAAGTTCGTCACGATCATGTTCGCGCAAAATCATTGATTCTGACTTGATACCAATAGATTCCCACCAGCGTTTACGCTCGGCAATCCAGAATTCACGCCATTGCTTCGCATCATCAGGGTGGCAAAACCACTCCATTTCCATTTGTTCAAATTCGCGCGAACGGAAAACAAAGTTACGAGGGTTAACCTCGTTACGATAAGCCTTACCAATTTGGGCAATCCCAAAAGGAATGCGAACGCGGCTACTGTCCAAAACATTTTTATAGTTCAGGAAAATGCCCTGCGCTGTTTCAGGCCTAAGATATGCTTTGCTGTCCTCACTTTGTGTCGCGCCGACATAGGTCTCGAACATGAGGTTGAATTCCTTGGGTTCGGTCAACGTTCCGGGCTCGGAGGCATCGGGGCCTATAATTTTATCATAGTCAGATGTATTAACCTCAGGAAGGGGGGTAGCTTCAAAAGCACCAATTGATTTCCCTTTACCGAATTTTTTAAGGCGTTTTTCAGATATGCCCTCGTCATCATCCTGTGGAACCGCAAGCCAGTGACCTTCGCCGTCTTTTGGCTGTAAAATATTTATATGATCTGCGCGGTAACGGCGTTTCGTCTGACGGCAATCAACCATAGGATCTGAAAATCCTCCAACGTGCCCTGATGCAACCCAGGTTTTTGGATTTTGTATTATAGAACTGTCAAGGCCTACAATTTGTAACGGTTCGCCATCTGGGCCTATTGGTGGTGTCGTAACCATGGCTTTCCACCATAAATCACGAATATTATTCTTAAGCTCCACACCTAAAGGGCCATAATCCCAGAAGCCATTCAATCCGCCATATATTTCCGAGGCTTGGAAGATAAATCCTCGTCGCTTACAAAGTGCAACAATATCTTTCATGTCCACAGTAGGAGTGTCATCTGTATTTTTGGCAGGGGAAGCTTGTGTCATAATCTTGTTCAGTTCCTTAAATTGCAAATGTTTCGCATTAAGATATAACGTGAAAAGCTTTTTGTGAAAACCCTTGGAGTAGTGTTAAATCATTTAATTCTTAGTTCTTACAGGGAAAATGCCTTAAAGTAACTGCTATACGATATACATATGACCTAAAAACATTATGACGAACAAAAAAACATTCCAGATAAGAAAAGGATCAGCACGTGACACACAATTGCTGAATGATATTTGCTATTCATGCGGGGAAGCTGCCTATGAAGATGATGTGGTGAAAAATATAAAATGTGCAGGAGAAGGCAATCGGGTCATTTTTATAATTGAAGAAAATGGTTTAGGTGTGGGGTATTGCATCTTTAACTGCCAGCCACGCTACGCCTTATTTAAGAAACTTGATATTCCTGCAATTCAGGATCTAAAGATTATCCCTGAATTCCGGCGAAGTGGACTTGCAACTATGTTGATACATTATTGTGAAAACTACGCCCATGAACGCGGTTATAATGATATAGGTATCAGCGTGGCCCTTCATTCCGGGTTTGGCCCTGCACAAAGATTATACGTGAAATTAGGCTATGTTCCAGACGGCGCGGGGGTTACTTATAACAGGAAATTAATATCCCCAATGGAAATGCGCCCGATTGATGATGATCTTTGTCTTATGTTGGTAAAGCCTTTAAGCTAAATTCTGGAATTGCTTCACCAATCAAACGCACGGGAAAGTTAAACATGACGACAAAATGGGTTTATTCTTTTGGACGGGAAACAGATGGAAATTCAACTCAGAAAAACCTTTTAGGGGGCAAGGGTGCAAACCTTGCAGAAATGTCTTCCCTTAATTTACCTGTGCCTCCGGGTTTCACAATATCTACTGAAGTTTGTACATATTTCTATGATAATGAAAAAAACTATCCTCCAGAATTAAAGCAGCAAGTAGAAAAAGCCCTCTCTGCTATTGAAGCTGAAACCGACATGAAGTTTGGGGACAACCAAAACCCTCTTCTCGTTTCGGTAAGGTCAGGCGCGAGAGTGTCCATGCCGGGTATGATGGATACTGTATTAAATCTTGGTCTCAATGATGAAACTGTTGAGGGGCTTGCAAAAGCATCTGGGGATGAACGCTTTGCCTGGGATTCATACCGACGCTTTATTCAGATGTATTCCAATGTAGTACTGGGTTTATCCCATCATGATTTTGAAGAAATTCTGGAAAACGCAAAGCAGGATTTCGGCTTTGAGGAAGATACTCAGATTAGTGCCGCACAATGGAGAGATATAGTCTCAGATTATAAGGAATTTGTAGAAACTGATCTTGGCCACGCTTTCCCTCAAGACCCTCAGGAACAATTATGGGGTGCAATTGGCGCTGTCTTTAAGTCATGGCAAACGCAGCGCGCGGTAACATACAGACGTATTCACACGATACCTGAAAGCTGGGGCACTGCTGTTAACGTACAAGCTATGGTTTTTGGCAATATGGGGGCAGATTGCGCTACAGGAGTGGCTTTTACACGAGACCCATCTACGGGGGAAAACTATTTTTACGGAGAGTATTTGGTTAACGCCCAAGGTGAGGACGTTGTGGCTGGTATAAGAACACCACAATCTTTGACAAAAAAAGCGCGTGAAAAAGAAGGTAGTGACCTGCCAAGCATGGAAGAAACCATGCCAGATGTTTTTAAACAGTTGGATGATGTACGCCTTAAGCTTGAAAAGCATTATAAGGATATGCAGGATATCGAGTTTACTGTTCAAAGTGGAAAATTATATATGTTGCAAACCCGCACTGGTAAAAGAACCGCTGCGGCTGCCTTGAAAATTGCTGTTGATATGGCAGACGAAAAATTGATTACGCGTGAAGAGGCTATTTTAAGGCTTGAAGCGGGTGCACTTGACCAGCTCCTCCACCCTACACTTGATCCGGCGGCTTATCGCGAGGTATTAGGGCGCGGTCTTCCGGCCTCACCGGGTGCAGCTTCCGGTAAAATCTATTTTACGGCAGACGAGGCCGAGAAAAGGGCTAAGGCTGGAGAAGATGTTATTCTTGTTCGTGTAGAGACATCACCGGAGGATATTCACGGTATGCATGCCGCCAATGGAATATTGACGACAAGAGGTGGTATGACTTCTCACGCAGCTGTTGTTGCGCGAGGCATGGGGCGACCTTGTGTTGCGGGTGCTGGAAGTGTCCGCATTGATGTTAAGGAAAAAACACTTTCTGCTGCGGGGATCGAAATGCATGAAGGTGAAACCTTAACCATTGATGGAACAACCGGCGAGATAATGAAAGGTGAAGTAGCAACCTTGCAACCCAAGCTATCAGGTGATTTTGCAACAATCATGGAATGGGCCGACAGTAAAAGGCGAATGAATATACGAACGAACGCTGAAACTGGTGAAGATGCAAAGACAGCAATAAAATTTGGGGCAGAAGGTATAGGGTTGTGCCGAACCGAGCACATGTTTTTTGAACCGTCGCGGATACAAAAAGTTCGCGAAATGATTTTTGCCGAAACAACAGAAAAGCGTGAAGAGGCCCTCAAGCATCTTTTGCCTGAACAAAGGAAAGATTTTCAGGAAATATTCATGGTTATGAAGGGGTTGCCTGTAACCATTCGATTGTTGGATCCTCCGTTACATGAGTTTCTTCCGCAAGAAGATGCAGATGTTAAAAACTTTGCTGTGACAGCATCTATTAGCAAAGAAAATGTCAAAAGGCGTTTAGCAGAACTTCATGAAACCAACCCGATGTTGGGGCATAGGGGATGTCGTCTTGGTATCACATATCCGGAAATTTATGCAATGCAGGCCCGCGCAATAATTGAGGCTGCACTGGCAGAAAAGGCTAAGCCAGAAATCATGATACCGCTAGTTGCATTTTCGCCTGAGCTCAAAGCTATGAAAAAGCTTATTATAGAAACTGTTGAAAAAGTTTTTAGTGAGAAGAAAGAACGAGTTGATTATTTAGTTGGCACTATGATTGAGCTACCACGCGCTGCTTTAACTGCCGATGAGCTTGCTGAAGATGCGGAGTTTTTCAGCTTTGGAACAAATGATCTTACGCAAACGACTATGGGCTTGTCTCGCGATGATGCAGGAGCTTTTCTTCCAAATTATGCTGAGCGTGGAATAGTCGAAAAGGATCCTTTTGTGTCCATTGACGAAAGTGGTGTAGGTCAGCTGGTTGAAATTGCTGTTGAAAAAGGTCGAAAATCCCGTCCCGACATTAAATTGGGAATTTGTGGAGAACATGGAGGGGATCCATCCTCAATTTCTTTTTGTGAGAAGGTCGGGCTTGATTATGTTTCATGTTCTCCCTACCGCGTACCGATTGCAAGATTGGCTGCAGCGCAAGCAAGAATTAGAATGGATAAAGAAAGGCAGGAAACAAAAAAAGCAGCCTAAGGCCTCGTTTTTTTTGATTAATATTCTATATCCATCCTTTCAAGATAAAATTACTAAAAAGGTTTTAAGCAATTATGACGACAGTTCTTATTACAGGCGCCAACAGAGGTATTGGACTACAGCTCACAAAGCATTATGCAAGTGAGGAGTTTAAGGTTTATGCGCTTTGCCGGACGCCATCTGAGGCGGATGATCTAAAGGCTGTAGAAGGCGATGTTCACATGCATCAGTTAGATGTAACAGACCCGGACTCAATAAAACGCCTGAAAGATGAAATAGGGAATGAGCCGATTGATATTTTTATAAATAATGGCGGAATTTATGGCGGTCATAATCAAGAATTGGGAGCCATGAATTATTCTGATTGGGAAAAAACCTTTGCAACTAACACAATTGGACCTGTTCGCATGGCTGAAGCTTTTTATCCGAATTTAAAAGCAGCAAAAGAGGCGAAACTGATAACGATATCGTCCTTAATGGGTTCAATCGAAGACGCCAGCCGTGGTAATATATTTTACCGAACTTCAAAAACGGCTGTTAATATGGCGATGCATTGTATTGCCAGTGATGCCAAAGAAGATAATATTACCTGCATTGTTATGCACCCCGGCTGGGTCCAGACAGATATGGGGGGTGAAAATGCAGCAATTACTGTTGAGGAAAGTGTAGACGGAATTGTTCATGTAATATCAGGTATCAGCACGTATGACAGCGGAAAATTTCTAAACTTCAGGGGTGAAGAAATTCCCTGGTAAGTATAGCTTTAAACTCTTCTTCTTCGTATGCGACAAAGTCTGCGTGCGATGATGTAGATTGGTTTTCGTGTAATTTCCTATGCAGAGTTAGCATTCCGGCAGCATTTCCAGCATGAACACCTAGTGGGTCGTCTTCTATGACAAGGCAGTTTTTTGAGTCTATTGAAGTTTTCTTTATAGTCTCCATTTTTTTCAATGCAGTAAGATATGGTGTGGGATCAGGTTTTCGTCCGTCGTAATCTTCTTTGCAAAGAATAAATTCAAAATATTCATCTAGTTTTTTAGCTTTAAGAGCAGCCATAACAGAACGCCTTCGGCCGTTTGAAACAACCGCTTGTGGTATTCCCCGATCTCTAAAATTTCGTAAAGCAAAATCAATGCCTGGCCTCAATTGTATCTCAGTGGCGTTTGCCGAATACCAATGATCTATTTTATCAAGGTAAACTTGCTTGTCTTCATTAAGTCCGATTTCATGACTCATCCATTCCCAGTTTTGCCCACCATTATTTTCGTAGACGCGGGTTTTGTAGATTTCATCCAAAACGATATCGTAATCATTTTGAAGAATATTAAAGTGTTTGTTCCAGTGATGAAGCGCAGTGTTTACGAGTGTATTGTCACTGTCCCAAAATACATATTTGATATTCATCAAACTCTCCATGAAAATCATCTTTCAATAAGGCAAGACCTTTAATACCCGAAGAAGAACGCATTTCACCAACTACCTTACCTTCAGCTGATTTTAGGTCAGTATGGGAAGGGGGGAGTGTATCGCCCTCGACTATCTTTAAATGTTTTTTACCCAAGCCTCTATGATGCATTCGGGCTGTTAACTCTTGTCCGACAAAACACCCTTTTGTGTAGGAAACGCCGTAATATTTTTCAATATTTAGTTCATCCATAGTCGATTTTTCTACAGCCGCATCGCGGGAGCCATCAATAATACCAAGCGCAATACGCTTTTGGTCCCAAAATGAAAATTCTTCCTTGTGAGCATTCTCGGGGTGCATGTAAGAGCGCCATCCCAAATCTTTATGACGGGGATCAAAGTAACCTGGATCGGGCTTGGCATTGTAACATGCATATACGTGATTTGCAGGCTCTACAGAAATATTAACCTTTGCCCTTAACTTGTATTTTTGGAGACGTTCATACAAATCCTGTGCACGTGCATGCCCTTCACAGTCAATAAGTAAAACGTCGGGGCCTTCCGTGATAAAAAAATCATGCAAAAACTTTCCTTGTGGTGTCAGAAGGCAGGCATAAATTACCGGTTGCTCTTTTAATAATGCGATATCATTAGTTATAAGGCGTTGCAAAAAAGCATGACGATCTTCACCTTCTATCTCTATAATTCCACGAGCGGGAAGCTCTATATAGAAAGGTGTATTTATTGTATCTTGCGTTGTCATTTAATTAAAATAGTCTTAAAACGTCTATAAGTGAAATAATTTACAAAGTTTTTATGCGCATTCTGTTTATTACATCAACACGTATTGGTGATGCCGTTCTTTCAACCGGATTACTTCGATGTATTAATGAAACCTACCCGGATGCGGAGGTGACTATTGCATGCGGTGCTTTACCATCCAGTCTTTTTGAAGGATACCCAAACTTAAAAAAAATAATAATTTTGGAAAAACAAAAATACAATAAACATTGGTTTAAACTTTGGAAGAAAGTCATCCCTATAAAATGGGACATCGTTATAGATTTTCGTAATTCTATTGTATCCCGTACAGTGTTTTCTTCTACTAAATATGTATATGGGCCTCAAATAGACTCAAACCTTCATAAGGTTGAACAAGCTGCACAGCTTATGGGCCTGGAAAACGCACCAGCCCCTAAGCTGTGGTTTACTGCTGAACAAATGATTATCGCTAAAGCTTTCATTCCCGGAGATGAGAAAGTATTGGCGGTCGGGCCAACAGCAAACTGGGTTGGGAAAACGTGGCCGGCAGAAAACTTTATACGAACTATAAAATGGCTTACAGGTATAGGTGGTTTTTTAGAAGGGGCAAAAGTAGCTGTTTTCGCAGCTCCCGGCGAAGAGGAGGGAGCATACAAAGTGTTACAATCCATCCCTGAGGAAAAGCAAATTGATGTTATTGCTAAAACCGATCCAGGAACGGCAGCGGCAATTATATCCTTGTGTAATTTTTTTATAGGTAATGATTCAGGGTTGATGCATTCAGCGGCAGCAGCAGGTGTCTCTACATTAGGTGTGTTCGGCCCCAGTTACCCTCATCTTTATGCACCATGGGGGCCTCATACATGCCATGTGCAGACTCCCCAAAGTTTTGATGAGCTCACTGATTATGATGGCTATTCACCGCAAACCTTGACCAAAACACTTATGGGGGGCTTAACCGTGGAGGCTGCGAAGAAAGCTATAACAGATAATAAAGTCAGGCTTTTTGATTGACATATCTTTGTTGAAGGGATATTTGTGGACATAATAAAGATAATATGAAAGCAGGACCTTTATGAACGCAAAAACCCCTAACATTCTTATTTCCTACGGTCTTGAAGGTTCACAAGACTTTCCCGAGTTGGATAAAGTAATCATACAATCAGCTTTGAAAACACTTACAAATGCAGCTGCACGCAGAAACGTTAATCTCCTCATGAGAGACCATCCGGGTGTAACGCCTATGATGGAAATTCTGACCGAAAGCTTTTCAGATAAGTTTATAGTTTTGGAAGAGGGTGCACCAATAAGCAGTATCATTAATGATTTTTCACCGGAATCTGCTGTCTTCATCGGCGGTGCAGATGATGTTGCGCATGACCATGCTATTTTATCACAGAGCGAAAGCACCGTATTGTTACCTTTGTTTGGTACTGGTGGTGCCGCAGAGAAACTTGCCGGCGAGGACGATGGTTATAAAAATTGTCCTGAAGCCGTTAAGCTTGCGGCGGTGGAAGATATCTTCGGTAATAAGGCTATATATGAACTAGCCAAAAGCCTGGATAGTACTTCACAGGTCCAGCCAGGTGGTCCTGCACCGATTTAAAGAACCCTCTAAACATTTGAATTGTAAAAAAGCCCCCTTAAATGGGGGCTTTCTATTAATTGTTATAGTTTCTTTGATCTGCCGCGTCAGCAGGGCGCTTTTGACTTCTTTTCATTTCTTCAGGCGGCGGTTTTGGGCGCCCACCGTGTTTCGAACGATATTGTGTATCTTTCACAGCTTCAACGTAGTCCTCTTCACTACGCTGAATAGTTTTATATGATACATATTCAGTGCGCTCCCAACCCTTGGCCAGCATGCAGCCTTCAAAATCGTAATAATCACTGTTTTCTACAAGCAGATATCCATCACGTTCCGGAGTTTCCCACGTATCTAGTGATTCCGTTTGCGAATCCGGATCTGGATAAGGTGTGTTATTCATGCGACGTTGTGTTTTGTCGGCAGGAAACCCGGCCTTAATTACGTCCATGCGATCAAGCTCACGCAGTTCTGAAGTACAGCGTGCAATATCTCTTTGTAACATTTGTTGTGCCTTTGGGCCGCGCATATAAATAGCCTCGCTTGTATCGGCCTTCTGCCAGTACTGGCTATCCGGAAAATTTCGAATAGGTTCGCAGGCTGTTATAGCAGTTAAAAATATGACAGAGGCTAAAAGGGAAAAAACGCGCATGTGCTAAAGTCCTTAAAGGGGTTATTTTGGCGTAGGATAACACTTTAAAATAAGATGCTCAATCGCCTATTGTGTACGCTTGGACCACCATGTTTCTATTACAGGCCCGTATATAGGGGTCTTATTTGGGTAAGCAATATTGTTACGTACAGCGATTAGGTCTGAATCCAAATAGAATAAGGGAACGCCGACGACGTGGTTTAATAGCGCGGCATCCATTGCCTGAACATTATTCACAAGTCCTGTTCTGTCTTTCGCTTCTGGTACTGCACGTGCTAACGAGTCTATTTCGGAGTCACAAATCCCCATATAATTCCATCGGCCTTGCTGTTCTGCGGCCTCACAACTCCAATAAATATATTGTTCAGTTCCAGGTGACAGACTGTTTTGCCAATAATAGGACACCATATCATAATCATAAACATTCAGACGGTCACGGAAAGCTGCACTGTCCAAAGTCCTAACTGATGCTTTTATGCCGAGGCGTTGCAAATTTCTTACAAAGTGGAGGGCAACCTTTTCGTTTTCCGGTGAGCCGCTGAGGATTTCAAAGGAAAAGACATTGCCCTCCTCATTTACACGTTGGCCGGCAGAATTTACGCTCCACCCTGCCTCTTGTAGAAGCTGCCCTGCAACCCTTAGATTTTCACGCATTTCTTTGCGGTCAGCATTAGACGGAGGTTGCCACAAATCATCGGTTTTTGGCGCTTCTAGTTCCGAGTTATCGAAGAAGCTGCCTATTCTTTTCATACGACCATAAAAAATGTTTTTATTGACCCATTCTGCATCAAAAGCAAGATTAAGAGCCTTTCTCACACGAATATCATCAAAAGGCGCACGTCGTGTATTGAAAATAAACATTTCTGTGCGTACAGGTCGTGCGTGTCTGAATGCAACTTTCTTAAAACCACCTTGCCCTTTATACGCTGTTTCCCATTTCGGAAGGTTATATTCCATACGTATATCGAAGTTGCCTTTTCTGAACGCCTCTAAAGCAACTGTGTCATCCCTCATATATTCATAGACAAGACGGTCAAAATTATATTGCCCATTAGCTAACGCACGATTGTTAGCCCAGTAATTTTTATCGCGTTGAAGAGTTAGGGATTTCCCGGGGTCAACATTTGTTATTTTGTAAGGGCCGCTTGTAACAGGGATATTCAATGTTGAAGAATCGAAAGTTTTATTTTCCCAATATTTTTTTGAAAGCACCGGCATCATCGCAAAAATCATTGCTGTTTCTTGGTCATAGCCTTCCTTGAAGGTGAAAGACACAGTTGTCTGATCTATTTTCTTTGCAGTAGAGGCCAGTTCATATATACGGCGCATATTGGGACGGCCTTCATTCTTCAAAGTTTCAAAAGAAAATAGAACGTCATCTGCCGTGATAGGTGTGCCATCATTAAAGCGTGCTGCGGGATTTAAATAAAACGTGATTCCTGATCGGTCGTCTGCCAACTCTGCACGTTCCGCAATAAGCGGATAAAGAGTAAACGGTTCATCCCAAACACGTTGCATTAGTCTGTCATAAGTAAGGTGTAGGCCTTGTGCAGCTTTACCCTTTAATGCAAATGGATTAAGTGAATCAAATGTGCCTATAACAGCTTGTTTTAAAGTACCACCTTGAGGCGCAGAAGGGTTTGCGTAATCTAGATGGGTGGCCGAGGGGGCGTACTTTGCGTCACCATGCATTGCAATTCCCTCACCAATTCCAAAGACTTGCTTTTCCTGAGCATGGGCAGGCACCATTTGGAATGTAAAAATAATTAGAAATAATGTTATTATAGGCATATGTATAGAGATAGCAGATATACTGGAAACGTCCAGCCTTGGGTGAGAAACTAAACACATGAAAGCTAAAATTCGCGTACGTAAGTCTTCTCTAATTGATTTTACAGATGTCAGCGCTTGGGTATGTTTCATGCCTGAAGACTTGAAGATAGAGGGTGATTTAAATAGTGCCATTATACAGTCCGCAGGTTCGGAGCTTGATGAATATATAGTTGATACGTTTTATAAACCTAAACCCGGCGATGTTTTTCACGCTCCCTCATTCGGTGCGCCGGTAGACCATCTATTCTTTGCAATAATTCCTGAATGGGAGGGTGGCTTTAATGAGGAAATGCAGGAGCTTTCAAGGTGCTATAGGAATTGCCTTGAACTGGCCAAAGAGAAGAATGTTTCTGATATTGCTTTTCCTGCTTTGGGAGCGGACAAATTGAAATTTCCACAAAACCGCGCTGTTCGAATAGCTCTCTATGCTATTATAGAGGAGGCATCAGCTCCTTTGGAGACTGTCTATATTATGTGCAAAGATGACAAAAGCTATAAATCATACATTGATAAATTAACAATGCTTAAAGAACATCGCCATTAGTCTGTATTTATATGTGCTTTATTAAATCTGCCAAAGATTTAGACGGGCGCGGGCCTATGTGGGAGATCACCTCTGCAGCAGCAATTGATCCGTACTTTCCGCAAACAGACATATCCTTCCCGTTTGTATAACCAAACAGGAAACCGGCGGCATAGGCATCACCCGCACCTGTTGTGTCGACAAGTTCTTCCGGCTTGACTGAATCGATAAGGGTGCGCTCCCCACCTTTTATAATAAGGGACCCTTGTGCACCTTTGGTAATGGCGGCAACCTCACATTTATTTGCTATATTATCACAAGCTGTATCAAAATCCGTTTCCATTAAAGCGCAAAGCTCATCCTGATTTGCAAATAAAATATCGACATGGTTGAAAATAAGATCTTTAAAATCATCACGATGACGTTCAACACAAAATGGGTCTGACAAGGATAACGCAAGTTGGCGGCCTGCTGCTTTAGTGATCGCCGCTGTTTTATAAAATGCGTCTTTTGCATGGGGCGGATCAAACAAATACCCTTCAAGATATACAACTTTTGACTCACGGATCTGGTCTTCTTCTATGTCATCAGAAGTGAGTTCTGTGCAGGCGCCAAGAAAAGTATTCATAGTTCTTTCCGCGTCTGGGGTTATAAGTACTAGACAGCGAGCAGTTGCTTTGCTTCCAACAAGTGGCGCCGTATTAAATTCTATTCCTTGCGATTGAAGGTCATGACTGAAAATTTTTCCAAGCTGGTCATCAGCTACTTTCCCGATAAAAGTACCTTTACCGCCCATTGAGGCAAGGCACGCAAGTGTGTTTGCCGTAGATCCACCAGACATTTCAGTCGAAGCGTTCATGAGAGAATATAAATCCTCTGCACGATCAGCATCTATCAAGGTCATTCCACCTTTTTCCATACCAAATGTCCGTTGCTCTTCAATAAAGCTGTCGCTGGCTTTTGCAAGCACATCAACGATTGCATTCCCTACGCCCAGAACATCAAATTTTGTTGTATCCATAATCTATTGCCTTATATTACATCGTATTGTTTGGTGTTTTCTAATGCCTGACGACAGTGTAGAGAAAAAAAACGATAGGCCAAGCCCTTATGCCAGAAAAAAACGTTTCATCCCGCAATTCAGTAGAAACAAAAGTTATAAAAGCAGCTTTTTTACTTGCACGGCAGATAGGGTGGGAGCATGTCACCTTAAAAGATATATCTGAGGAAGCAGGAATTTCTTTATCTGAGATGCGAGAACACTTTGAAGATAAGATCGATATTCTTGTTCAATATAATAAACAGCTTGATAAGAAAGTTTTAGGCAACATTGGGGGTGAAGGCGAACCTGTTAAAGATCGTCTTTTCGAGATTTTAATGGATCGGTTTGATTTGTTAAATGAAGATAGGGAAGCCCTGAAAGTTATTTTGAAGTCTTTTAAATACGATCCTAAACAGGTTTTGTTTTCATGGCCGCATCTTTGCCGGTCTATGAGCTGGATTATGGAAGCGGTAGGTGAGGATACGCGTGGAATTAAAGGCGCAATAAAGGTTGCTGGGCTCAGTGGCGTTTATTTAAAAACACTAAAAACCTGGGTAGAAGATGATTCTGCCGATATGGCGGCGACGATGGCAACATTAGATAAAACTCTCAAAACTGCCGATGATTGGGTTAACAGAATACCTATATAATTCAATGCCTTAACTGTTTAATTTGTACTGCCGCGAGTTGCCGTGATATCGTTTACATAGAATTAAAGAAGGGATATTTTATGAAAGCCATTCAATCGCTACGTAACAATTTTGCAAAAGCTGCTGACACAGTTGGCAAGGTCGCACGCGGAATTGGGAATGTTGGTCTTGCTGGTTCTGCTGTATTGGCATTTTCTACAGTTGCAGGTGGTATAGGTTTAGGTTTGGCTGCATTGGGTACAAAAAGTGTTGGTACCTCAATCAGAAGGAATGCCCCTCGCTTAGCAGGAGCTAGGCTCGGTTAATAAATTTAGTTTCATTTAGTCCTCTCCATCAACCTAGGGTGCTTTTTTAAGCACCCTTTTATTATGCCTTTTTTAAATTGAGTTTTCATAGGTCAAATGCTATTCTATTGCCAATAAAAAAGCAGGGATATAAAGGGAAACTTTAGTATGATAAATCGTTTAAAAGCCGGATTTCAGCGTGCAGCCATGGGAGCTACCAATCTGTCCTCATTATTTATGAAGGCGGCCGGTATTGGTGTTGGTGCAATGGGACTTGCACAGCTTTTTACAGTTTCTACAACAGGAATGGGAAGCATGGCGCTTGGACTTACTTTGACTACTGGCGGCATCTTTTTGCTTTTAGCAGGTGTAGGGGCTTACGGTTTAGGTAAAGCCTTTAAAAACGGAATGGGTAGAATGATTGCCGGTGGCCGCGCCCCGGCTTAAATTTTACTATTATGGTGCCGGTGTATTCTCAGGCTTATCTTTCCTCTGATCATCAATCAGAACGGGTTCCTGATCTCCTTTATCCGGAGAAAAGCGGACAAGACCAAAATCTGTTATTTTCAAAGATGGAATTACACATAAAGGCAGGAAGGCAAGCATCATTGTTGGCTCTTCAAGAGCCGATCCTAATTCCTTAGAAGCTGCACGCATACCTTCAAGATCTTTACAAACTTCCTCAAAGTTTTTATCGGACATCAGTCCGGCAATAGGTAGAGGTACTTCGCCAAGAATTTCACCATTTTTAACAATGACGTAACCACCTTGTATTTCTTTAATGCGATTACATGCCAATGCCATATCTTCGTCGGTAGCGCCCACACACGTAATATTATGACTGTCATGCCCGACCGAGCATGCGATTGCTCCCTCGCTAAAGCCAAAGCCTTTTACAAAGCCTATTGCTTTATTCCCGGTTCGTCCGTGGCGCTCAAGTACCGCTATTTTTAGGACATCATTTTCAAGGTCGCGTTGAAGGCATCCGTTTTCATCTATTGTCAAAGGCATTTTTAAATGTTCTGTGACGATCTGGTCTTTAATAAGTCCTATAACATCATGCTCATGCATGTCGTTACCATGTAAACTGAAATCGTCTGCTCCGAGTTTGTTTATATGAACCGAATTAAACCCGATTGGTTTAGGTATCTCTCTTTTCTCAAAGGTTTCAGCATTTATAGGCTTACCGTTCTTGATAACCGAGTTTATATCGCAGGTTTTGTAGTCATTCATTAAAACTATATCAGCTTGAAAGCCCGGAGCAATAAGACCGCGACGCTGCCATTTGGTTGTATTCTTGTGAAGTCCAAATCCTTGTGCTGCTGACCAGCTAGCAATGCGATATACATCTACCGGATCGGCACCTTTGCTAATAGCGGTTTTAATAAGGTAATCAAGGTGGCCGTGTTCACGGATTTCCAGTGGATTTCTGTCATCTGTACAAAACCCTAAAAATGGTGTCAAACGTGTGGTTATTAACGGATGTAAAGCATCCATATCCTTGCAAACCGTACCTTCGCGGATAAATACCTGAACACCCTTTGCCAGTTTTTCGCGAGCTTGTTCTATATCTGTTGATTCATGACAATTACAAATACCACAAGCTGCCATTGCGTTAAGAGCGTATCCGGTAATTCCAGGCAAATGTCCGTCTATATGTCCGTTTTCCATTTCGGCAAGTTTTTCCATTGTGTCTGGATCTAGTCCAAGAACCCCGCCAATATCCATAAATTCCGCGAGGCCGACAGTATTTGGATGTCTTGCATATTTCATCAAAGTTTTTGCGTCCAGTTCTGCACCTGATGTTTCAAGTTTTGTAGCAGGAACACAGGAAGAGAGCTGAACAAACAAGTCCATGACTGTGTTATCTGAGGCATCCTGAAAATATTTTAATGCATTTTCCCCGAGAACGTTGCTCGCCTCATGCGGGTCGCACATAGCTGTAGTGGTTCCATGTGGAAGAACACAACGGTCAAACTCCATCGGCGTAATCATCGAACTTTCGACATGGACATGACAGTCGATAAAGCCGGGGGCTGCGTATAAGTCAGAGCCATCTATTTCTTTTTCGCCATGATACTCATCATAGGTTCCTATGATTGAATTACCCTGTACTGCGATATCACCCTTTTTAATAGATCCGTCAATAACGTTAATGATAGACACATTTTTGATGACAAGGTCTGCCTTTTGGCGTCCCATTGCGGAATTCACAGTATCAGAAAGCCTTACCATTGAACTTTTCGTCATTTAAACCATCCATCGCTAATTAAAGGAGGTTTTATATAGACATAAATCAGGAAAAAATCAAGGAAATAGGGGCAGGTTGACTGTTATGCTTGTGCATATTGCATCAGATGATTGGCAGCATAAAGCTCGGAAAGGGCACCAACTAATAAATCTATATGTTTTGCATCATGTGCTGCTGTCGCGGTAAGCCTGAGGCGTTCTGTTCCTCTGGGAACAGTTGGGTAATTAATAGGTTGTACATATATATTGTAATCCTGCATCAGGGTATCTGTAACCATGCGGCAACAGGTTGGCTCACCAACAATCAAAGGGACTATGTGACTCGGTCCTTTCAAGTATGGCAAACCTTCCCGGTCTAATGTCTTCTTAAGATACGCAACATTTTTCTTCATGCGGGCGCGTTCTATTTCACTTGTTTTCAAATACTCAACACTTGCATATGAGCCTGCCAGAAGTGCGGGCGGCAAGGAAGTTGTGAAAATAAAGCTTGAAGCATAAGAGCGTATTGCGTCGATTACCGGCGCGGAACCTGTTACGAAGCCACCCATAAGACCGTATGCTTTTCCAAATGTGCCTTCCAAAACATCGACTCTATCTAGAAGGCCTTGCTCTTCACTAATACCACCACCGCGTGGCCCATAGAGGCCGACGGCATGAACCTCATCGCAATAAGTCATAGCGCCATATTTATCAGCGAGATCGCAAATTTCCTTAATAGGCGCGATGTCACCGTCCATAGAATATACTGATTCAAATGCGATCAATTTTGGCCTGTCCTTGCTAAGTACTTTTAACAGGCTTTCTAAATGATCAAGGTCGTTATGTTTAAAAATTAGTTTATCAGCGCGGGAATCTTTTATGCCATGTATCATGGATGCATGATTTTTCTCATCGGATAAAACCACACAATTTGGGAGAAGGCCAGCCAGAACACTCAAAGCGCCTTGATTTGCAACGTACCCTGATGAAAAAACCAGACCGGCTTGTTTGTGGTGTAGGTCGGCAACACTTTGCTCCAAAAGAAGATGGTAAGGTGTCGTCCCACAGATATTTCTTGTGCCACCGGCTCCGGCTCCTGTTTTTTCAGTGGCCTCTCGCATTGCATTTAAAACAACCTTGTTTTGACCCATAGCTAGATAGTCATTGCTACACCATAGGGTAACTTCTTTTTTGTCACCGTCACTAGTGTGATAAAGGGCCTTTGGAAACTGTCCGCAAAGTCTTTCAAGTGGGGCAAATATTCTATATCTGCCTTCTTTGTGAAGATCATCTATTTTATTTTGAAAAAATGCATCGTAATCCATGATGCCTTGAAACATACGCCATCAAAATTAAGATGAAAAGAATAACTTTCTTTTTTTATGTGCTATACTTTGATTGTAGATTTTTTTGTACAGCTATGCGGAGAGTTTAGATGATTATTGTTTTTGGTGCTCTATCAATAAATATTACAATGCGGGTCGATGATCTTCCCGGTACAGGTGAGAATATATCCGCAAAGGCTATGAGAATGCTGCATACTGGAAAAGGCGGAAATCAGGCATTCGCTGCGGCTAGGATGGGCGAGAAAACAGCTGTTGTAGGGTGTGTTGGCGATGATATTTTTGGTTTGGAGCTTACTGACTTATTACGTCGTAACGGTACAATGACTTCGGGCGTTGCAAAATCAACTTATCCCACAGGTACGTCATTCACATTAATTGATAATAAAGGCAAAACTCAGGTTGTATACAACGCAGGCGCTAACCTTGATACTGATCATGAACAGGTTCCTGATGAGATACTGCTTGATGGGAACATGCTTCTTCTTCAAACAGAAATTAATAATGATGAAAATATCAAGCTCTTGGAGCGAGCAAGCCAGTCAGGCGTTAAAACAATGATGAATCTTGCACCAGCAACTAACCTTACTAATAAAATGCTGGGCTATCTTGATTATTTGGTGATCAACAGCCGTGAGGCCAAGAAGATCGCTGAAAAATTGAAGGTAAAATCTGATGACAAGGGACAAGGTTTGGCAGCTGCCCTTGCCAAGGCTGGTAATTTAATTTGTATTGTCACCTCAGGCCCCGGAGGTTCTATTGCTGTACAACCTGATGGTACAGCTGTACAGGTAGAGGCTTATAAAATTCCTGACGAAGAGGTAAAAGATATGCTTGGAGCAGGTGATTGTTATTGCGGTACACTTGTAGCAGCTCTTCACATGGGAAAGAATATTGGTGAGGCGATGAGATATGCGAGTGTGGCCGCATCTTTATCAGTAAGGAAAATGGGTACACAAGAAGCTTATCCCTATCTTGATGATGTGAACGAACATCTTGAAAATGTAAAGCAGCCAGAATCTTTTAAAGTCTAAAAGAATTCAACGCATAGCTGATCACCTTTTGGTGAAATGCCGGATAATTTACCTGTTATTCGTCCATTTTTCTGTACGTCCCTCATCTGACTTTCCTGACTATATAATCGGAAAGTATCCGTAAGTCCTTCAATTTGGCCAACGGCTCTTACGCCCGACGAATTGTTGAAAGGAACGTATGAGCGAAGCCCTGTCGGGGCATGTACGATATTCATACCGGCCTTGCCTACATCCAAAACTATCATTTCGATCTCGTGCTCTAATGATGACTTGAGCTTTTCAACCGACTTTTCTTTTGTGTATTCTTTCTTGGCAAGTCTCTCGATCTCTCTAAGGTGATTGAGATGATAGGCCGTTTCTTCCATATGCTCGTAATCATAGGGTTTAAGTCCAAAATCTGTCTGTCCTAAAAGCGTATGAACTGCGCGTAAGTTCACTATATCGGAATAGCGTCTTATGGGGCTTGTAAAGTGTCCGTAACAGTCAACGCTTAGTGCCTGATGGCCTACATTGCTGGTGGCATAAGCATGACGGTCGACTAGCTTTTGATTTAATATTCTGAATACGGCCTCTGAATCGCCTTTCGTGCGTGCCTCCTCAACAAGCTTTGCAAGGGCTTCATTGGTGAAGTTATTCCCATCAGCGGGTATTGCATACCCAAGTTCTGCAAGACGTGTGCGTGCCTTTTTGTAAGCATCTGGCGTAGCCTTTGGTCCGTTCACGCGATATATAAAAGGAATTTTTTTGGCATCAAGAAGGCTGGCAAGGCCTTGGTTTGCTTCATTCATGCGAGCTGAAACAAATTTATCAGGATTGATTCCACTATTTTTCCGCAATTTTAAAATATCTTCAACTGTCGTATCTGAGGGAAGGGGGCCTGACAACGCCGCTTCATTAAAATCATGGTAAATATCAAATAATTCAGGTTTATGCTTGAGATATTCATTGAAACCTGAGTAATCAAGTTTCGCGCATGAGCGTATGATAGCGTGTTCAACATTCATTTTTAGAAGCTGTTTGTTTTCATCATAAAGATGCTCAACAAGGATAACAGGTCTTTCTTTCCCGCGTAGAAGTGAAAACTTACTTTCACTTAAAGAAGCGGGCAGCATATGAATAGCACCGCCAGGAATATAGTGCGTTAATCCTCTTTCAAATGCTTCCTTATCTAGCAAGCTTTGAGTATGTATAAGAGCCGGTACATCAGTTATGGCTTTGAGTACGCTAAAACCTTCATCGGTTCTTAAAATACAGATTGCATCATCAAGATCTTTGGCTTGCGGAGGGTCAATCGTTATAAATGGCAAATCTGTGCGGTCTTTATACGCTGAAAAGGCTGGGTTGTTCTTTACATGTGAATAAGAAAGCTTTCTGGCTTCAGCTTCGGCGTTTACCGTAAAACCCTTCTGTACCCCTTTTTCTTGTAAAACCTTCTCCTCTGTGTCTTGTGGTTTGTCATCTGGAGAAACAGTTTCAGACACAATTTTAAGTGCAGGATTTCGTGGATCATAATTGTGGGGAAGCTCTGCTGTAAAAAGATTTTCCTGCTTTTCTGGTGCGATGGAACCGGCGGCAATAGAGAATTGTCTTTTTACACGGTCATTGTCCATAACCAGTTTCTTTTTGTCCGGACCTGCATATTTGACAAGAAAGGAAGGAGGCGCATCGTCATATTTTTCTGAAACGATGACTTCCAAACCGTGTTTTACAGGTTTGAAAATGACTACAAGCTTGTTGTCGGCTTCAAGAGAAAACTTATTAGATTGTCGCTTTGAAAGGGTGAATGGTTTAGGTTGGCCATCAATGTCTAGCACTGCTTGACCGTTATCGTTTACATGCCGAACGACAGCAGTAGCTATTGAAGCCGGTTTTTTTGAACGTCGACGAGTTCGTTTACTGTTCTTTGTAGCTGTATGGCCCTTACGAGGCATTACGTATTCTCTCCCTTTTTATATTATTATGTCTTTTATAAGGGTAGAGAAGTGAAATTACAATCTATTTACTAAATTCATCCATAAATGAAGCAAGCTCAAAGTCTTTTTCAGTAAGGCCACCGGCATCATGAGTTGTGAGTTCTACATCCACTTTATTGTAGACATTCGACCATTCCGGGTGATGTTGCATTTGTTCGGCTTTCAAGGCGCATCCATTCATAAAAGCCCAAGCTTGTTTGAAATCTTTGAATTTGTAACTAGCAGTTATTTTGGTTCTGTCTTGAGAAATTTCCCAATTTTTCAATTTAACTGTATGTTTTTGTATTTCCTGTGAATTTAACTTTGACATGATTTACAACTCTCCAGTTCTTTCGTAAGATGAAAAAAGTTTAATGATTCCAGATATATTTTCCCCCTTTCATTGCAAGGGGCCAGTAAAATTACGATGAGCAATAAAAAAAATATAATTATGAATTTTGGTAATCCACCTGGGCTGGATGATTTGCAGGTTATGGCCGAGGAGTTGTTGGACAACCTTCCAGATGAACTACAAGACTATGTTGAAGATTTGGCGGTTATATTAGAAAACTTTCCAGATGATACGGTGAAGCTCGACTTAAATGTAGAAGACGATTATGACCTGTTGGGATATTACTCTTGTGCAAAGCAACTATCACCAGGGATTAAAAAGAAAGAGGCAGAAGGGGAAGATACCTTAATCTTATATCGACGTCCGATTCTTGATCTATGGGCGGAAGAAGAAATGGATCTTAGCAGTTTGGTTAGACAGATTATGATTGAAGAAATAGGATCCCATTTCGAGTTCTCTGACGAAGACATTGAAGATATGATCGAAATTCATCACCAAGGTTTGTTATAGTACAGATTTTTTAGGGATAGAGACGCTTGGTTACCCATTCCGAGTTTGATTTCTCGTAAAGTACTCTGTCATGCAAGCGGTAGGGCATCTCTTGCCAAAATTCGATTTTATCGGGGACTACTCTAAAGCCAGACCAATGCGGAGGGCGCTTTATTTCAGCCTCTCCTTCAAATTTTTTTTCGTATTTTTTTATA
>NZVS01000043.1 GCA_002701555.1 Alphaproteobacteria bacterium
ATGGTTTAATGCGGTTCAATATGGTGTGCGTGAAAGTGACGGGCTTATTGATTACGATGAAGTTGAAAGGCTTGCGCTGGAGTGTAAACCAAAAATGATTGTGGCCGGGGCGTCAGCCTATCCGCGCATCATTGACTGGAAGCGCTTTCGTGAAATTGCTGATAAGGTAGATGCTTACCTTTTTGTGGACATGGCGCATTATGCAGGATTAATTGCAGGCGGTTCATATCCATCGCCTTTTCCATACGCGGATGTGGCAACATCAACGACTCATAAAACTCTCCGTGGCCCTCGCGGTGGAATAATTTTGACTAATGACGAGAAAATTGCAAAAAAGGTAAATTCCGCTATTTTTCCTGGCATTCAAGGCGGACCGTTGGAACATGTCATTGCCGGTAAAGCTGTCGCATTCGGGGAGGCTCTAAAACCTTCGTTTAAAACTTATGCGAAAGCTATTGTGTCTAATGCACAAATTTTGGCAGAAGAGCTTAAGAAAGGGGGGCTGGATATCGTTTCTGGCGGAACAGACTCACACATAGTTCTTGTTGACCTGCGCCCGAAAGGCTTGACTGGGAAAGTTGTTGACCTTGCTCTGGAGCACGCGGGAATAACATGTAATAAAAATGCTGTTCCTTTTGATCCTGAAAGCCCTTTTGTGACATCTGGTATCAGATTGGGAACACCAGCGGGAACAACACGTGGCTTTGGCCCTGACGAGTGGCGCGAGATCGCCGGCCTTATTCTTGACGTTGTCGAGGGCGTGAAAGCAAACGGAGCTGAGAAAAACAATGAGGTTGAATCTACAGTACGTGAAAAGGTCAAATCTTTATGTGCCCGCTTTCCCATCTATAATCAGTCGATAGCCTAATATCAGGAAGATACTACACCGATGAAATGCCCTTTCTGCGGAAATGACGAAAGCCAGGTCAAGGACTCGCGTCCTACTGAGGATAATGCGACTATACGCCGGCGCCGGGCCTGCCCATCTTGTGGGGCAAGATTTACAACCTTTGAAAGGGTACAGCTTCGCGAATTAATGGTTTTGAAAACCGATGACAAACGCGAGGTTTTTGACCGTGAAAAAATAATTCGTTCTATGTCTGTTGCGCTTCGTAAGCGACCTGTTAGCGAAGAGCAGATTGATCGTGCAGCCAATGGTGTTGTCCGCCAACTTGAATCCCTAGGCGATGCCGAGATACCTTCCCGGAAAATAGGTGGCTATGTTATGAAGGCGTTGGCAAATCTTGATGCAGTTGGATATATCAGATATGCGTCAGTATACAAAGCCTTCCGCGAGCCTGAGGACTTCAATGAATTTTTGGAAGAGTTGAAAAGTCTTCAGGCGTTTCCCATTCGTAATGAGTCAAAAAACGACGAATAAACTTGATATTTAAAGCCAAATAAGTCATATCAAAACCATGTTTACAGGTCTTGTCCGTGATATCGGTGTAATTGATAGTGTGGAAAACAGGGATGGCGGAGAAAAGCGCATTACTGTTTCTACAGGTATGCCCTATGACAGTTATACGGCTTCAGCATCAGTCTGTTGTTCTGGAATATGCCTGACTGTTACACGTGCGGATATCGGTCATTTTCAAGTTGATGTATCCCGCGAAACCTTATCAAAAACCAATATAAGCATGTGGACGGAAGGTAGCAAAATAAACCTTGAACCGTCATTGCGAATGGGGGATGAGTTAGGTGGACATCTTGTGTTTGGCCATGTCGATACGCAGGCTGTTATAAAATCTATTAGGGAAGATGGTGAAAGCTGGCGTATAAGTCTTGAAGTAGATGATGAGTATAGCGGTTTTATAGCTCAAAAAGGATCTATAGCTTTAAATGGAATTTCGCTGACCGTAAATGAAGTTGACGGAAATGTCTTCGGTGTAAATATAATCCCCTATACCTGGGAACATACAACCCTTTCCGGAAACAAAGAAGGCGACAAGGTTAACCTTGAGGTTGATATGCTGGCACGTTATGTCGCGCGTGCTTTGGAGGCACAAAAGAAATGACAGTTGCACCCCAATCACAAACAGTTGATTTTTCTCATGAAAATGCGTTTTCAGATGTGGAGGCGCTGGTAGAAGATATCAGGGCTGGTAAAATGGTTGTTCTAATTGATGATGAGTCCCGTGAAAATGAAGGGGATGTTGTTGTTGCGGCGGAACATGTATCTCAAGAGAATATGACATTTATGATAAAACAGGCAAGCGGTCAGGTCTGTGTCGCTGTGACAGAGCAAACGGCTGAAAGACTGACTTTAGATCTTCAACCGCAAAGACATTTACCAGAAAACCAAGCCCGCTTTCTGGTTTCAGTTGAAGCCGCGGAGGGGGTAGATACAGGTGTTAGCGCAGCTGACCGCGTTAAGACTGTAAAAGTTCTTGCAAACCCTGATTCAGAGGCAGCAGATCTGGCGACGCCCGGGCATGTGTTTCCTCTTTTGGCTCATCAGGAAGGTTTAATGGGGCGCTCTGGTCATACTGAAGGTGCACTGGCGTTGTGCCAACTTGCTGATTGTTTTCCAGCGGCTGTTATTTGTGAAATTATTAAAGATGATGGTGAAATGGCGCGTGTGAAGGATTTGCAAGAATTTTGCAAGGTTCACGGTCTTAAACTTGGGCGAATAGACCAGATCAAATCTTATATAAAGGCAGCTGAATAGTTATGAGTACAGAAACCACCGCATTAAAGTTACCTAATTTTAACAGGCCACCCCGTATATTGGTTGTAAAGTCTGCTTATAGGAAAGATATAATTGATATGTTGGAACATGGTGCAACTGATGTTTTGCATCAGGCTTATTCAAAAGTTGAAACCATAGATGTTCACGGCTCATTGGAGATTCCAGCAGCAATTTCCTATGCTTCCAAATCGTCCCAGGGATATGATGGTTATTTAGCGTTGGGTTGTATTATGAAGGGGGCCACCATTCATGATGAAGTGATTGCTTATTCTGCCTATAAATCCCTGCTGGATCTTGAGACAACGCAGGATCTGGCGATAGGTTGTGGTATTTTGACAGTTAATACAGAGCAAGAGGCTTATGAGCGCGCCCATCCTGAGCATCAAAATCGTGGTGCAGAAGCTGCTATTGCTGTGCTGGGGCTTATCCATATTAAACAGAAATTCGGACTGTAAATTATGACCACTGATACTGCTTTAAAACAAACGAAATCTCCTAAAGCCAAGGCCATTGCTGCAAGGCTAAGTGCTGTGCAGGCTGTTTACCAGATGCATATGAACGAGCAAAAGGCACAATCCGCTATTGAGGAATATTTGAGCCTACGTGCCGGAATGGATGTTGATGGTGAAACATTTATCGAACCAAATGGCGCGCTTTTTCAAAACATAGTAGAAGGTGTCGGTGAAAAGCATGGGGATTTGCAACAAACTATTATATCCCTGCTTGGTACAAAAGAGGGGCGTAAAAAGCCTGTAGAGCCATTGTTGAATGCGATTCTTTTATGCGGCGCTTACGAGCTCCTTTTTAACGATAAAACCGATAATCCGATAATTATTAACGATTATATTGAGATTTCTAAAGGTTTTTATGAGGGGCGTGAAAAAGATATGGTTAACGCGATTTTAGATAAGCTATCAAAAACAATGACTTAGTGCGCCACCCGCCTTTACATAAAAGATTTTTCTAATATATAAAACTTTATCTATTGGTTACGCCGTATTAACCAATTGCCATGTATACTGGATAAAGGTTGGGAATAAATAAAAAAGATACGGCATAAATAATGAAAAAAATAGCTGTTTTAGCGTTAATTCTTGCATTGCTCGGCGGGGGAGCATTCGCATATTTCAATTTTAATAGTGAAGCTGTTGCTTCAATCCCCGATGGTAAAGAGGCAAAGGCTTCTGGCCATGATAACGCTAATCTCTCATTCGTAGAGCTTGATCCTCTTATTTTACCAATAGTTGATAAATCAGGTGTCTCACAAGTTGTGAGCATGGTTATAGCACTGGAAGTGCATGATGCAGAATCTGCCGCTTTGGTTGAAAGGTTGGCTCCTAAACTAAAAGATGCATACATACAGGATTTATACGGGGTGCTGAATTATAAAGCAGCGCTTCAAGGCGGGGTGATACAGGTAGGTGAAGTTAAAAAGCGTTTAAACGCGATATCCGTTGCTGTTCTTGGAGAGGATGTAGTTAGTGACGTTTTGCTGCAAGTTGTTTCTCAAAGACCGGTTTAAAAGGTTCTATTTTACTCTCAATCTAAAAACTTTAAACTTTGTTGACGCGGGGCTTTTTAAAAGCCCCGTTTTTTTATCTGACTGTTTTGAAAGAGGTTTTTGTGCATAGCACTATGGTGCTTTCTTGCAGGGGTGTTTTTTTCCTGTATCCTTTTAGTCACTTACGAATCCTTGGTAAAACCAAGGTGAACATTAACTAAAAATGAGGACTTAAAGTATGGATATTACAGGAGTAGACCCGATGGGAGTTTACCTCTTAATAGGCTGCTGTGTGCTTCTTTCCCTGATTTATGGGATGGTTGCAGGTAAGCGTATTATGGGTAAAAGCGCCGGTACGGCACGCATGCAAGAAATTGCAGAAGCTATTCAAGAAGGTGCAAAAGCCTATCTAAACAGACAATATAAAGCAATTTCAATCGTGGGCATTATAGTGGCCGTGGCGCTTGGATTATTGCTTGGTTGGCATGCGGCTATAGGATTTTTCATTGGTGCATTTTTGTCAGGTTTAGCTGGACAAATTGGTATGCGCGTATCGGTAAAAGCAAATGTCAGAACTACACAAGCAGCTACAGAGAGCCTAGCTTCGGCTTTGGACGTTTCGTTCAAGTCAGGCGCGGTGACAGGGATGCTCGTCGTAGGATTGGGCCTTTTGGGCGTAGCAGGATACTATGTCGTGCTTGAACAATACACTGACTTCACAATGCGCCAGATATTGGAAGCATTGGTAGGTTTGGGATTTGGTGCATCACTGATTTCAATTTTCGCCCGTCTGGGTGGAGGTATTTTCACCAAAGGTGCCGATGTTGGTGCTGATCTGGTTGGTAAAGTTGAAGCCGGTATTCCTGAAGATGACCCAAGAAACCCTGCTGTTATTGCTGATAATGTGGGTGATAACGTAGGTGATTGTGCCGGTATGGCCGCTGACTTGTTTGAAACATATGCTGTAACAGTTGTTGCAACGATGCTCATTGCTTTCAGCGTATTCACCGAGGCAGCCGTAACACCTATGATGTTATTGCCTTTGGTTATTGGTGCCGTATGTATAGTTGGTTCAATCGGTGGAACATTCTTTGTGAAACTAGGTTCATCCAACAGCGTGATCGGGGCACTTTACAAGGGCCTTATCTGGGGAACTCTATTCTCTTTCGTATTTATCACGGCTCTTCTTTGGGATCAAATCGGCTTCGAAACCGAAATGGCTCTAGCAAACGGCAATACACTGACCGGTCAGGATCTTTGGATTTGTTCTATAATTGGTCTTGCTGTCACAGCTTTGATTGTATGGATTACAGAGTATTACACTGGTACAGAACACCGTCCTGTGCGCGTTGTTGCCAAGGCTTCTGAAACAGGCCATGGTACAAACGTAATTCAGGGGCTTGCAATATCCATGGAAGCTACAGCACTTCCAGTTATCGTGATATGTGCAGGTATATACGGCGCGTTCACTTTTGGCGGACTTTACGGTATTGCGATTTCCGCAACAACCATGTTGTCATTGGCAGGCTTGATCGTTGCTTTGGATGCATTTGGTCCTGTTACCGACAATGCAGGTGGTATTGCTGAGATGGCTGAACTTCCTGAAAGTGTCCGTGTTACAACTGATACTCTTGATGCTGTTGGTAATACAACAAAGGCCGTAACCAAAGGATATGCAATCGGATCAGCTGCACTAGCCGCATTGGTTCTTTTCGCTGCCTATACTGAGGAGATCAAGCATTACCTTCCGCAATTTGCAGATATAACTTTCCCTCTGCAAGACCCTTACGTTGTAATTGGTCTTTTTGTTGGTGGTATGCTGCCTTATCTGTTTGCTGCATGGTCTATGACAGCTGTTGGTCGCGCTGCTGCTTCAGTAGTACTTGAAGTTCGCAGGCAATTTGCGGAAATCAAAGGCATCATGGAAGGTAAAGCGAAACCAGAATATGGGCGCGCTGTTGATCTTCTGACTAAGGCCGCGATTAAAGAGATGATCATACCATCACTTCTACCGATTGTTGCTCCAGTCATTCTGTTCACAGTCGTATGGTTTGCAGCCGGTCCTATACAGGCATTCCAATCATTGGGTGCGTTGTTGCTGGGAACAATTGTCACAGGCCTTTTTGTTGCAATTTCCATGACATCCGGTGGTGGTGCATGGGATAATGCCAAAAAGTTTATCGAAGATGGTAATCACGGCGGTAAGGGGTCAGAAGCCCACAAAGCTGCTGTGACAGGTGATACTGTCGGTGATCCATACAAGGATACAGCAGGCCCCGCGGTTAACCCTCTTATTAAGATTGCAAATATTGTAGCTATTTTGTTGGTTGCAATTGTTGCCAAATTTATGATGGGTTAAACGTACAAATATAAATAATTTCAAAAGCCCTGCTTTAAGCAGGGCTTTTTTATGTGTAAGTTAAAAGCCATGTCGAAAAGAAAACCGCAGAAGAAAAAGATTCAGTCCTTCGTTGAGGATGATATTTATATTCTTGAAATAGGTGCGCGCGGCGACGGTATAGCAGAATATAAGAATGAAAAGCTGTTTATTCCGCGCGCAATTCAAAATGAAAAAGTAAAGGTAAAAATCCGTCCCAGGAAAAGTGGCGGATATAGTGGTGAGCTTCTTGGTATAAAAGAAAAAAGTACGCAGAGGATTGAGCCACCATGTCCTTACTACGAAAAATGCGGGGGATGTTCTCTTCAGCATATCTCAAAAGATGCCTACCGCAAATGGAAGGTGGCCAAGGTCAAAGATATGTTGAGCAGGGCAGATGCGATGCCCACAGAGTGGCACGAAACAATTTTCATCCCGCCCGAGACACGACGCCGTGCGACTTTTGCCGCTTTCATGCATAAGGGTAATGTTATTGTCGGGTATTATCAATCACGCACACATCAAATAATCGATATAGAAAATTGTCTTGTTCTTACTCCGCGTTTGAATGACATAGCGCGCCAACTTCGACCATATTTAAAAGAAATACTCCCTGAAAACAGGCCTGTCAGCCTTTCTTTGCAAGAAGTCGGTGGTCAGGTGGAGGTGATTTTGACTGGACGTTTCGGAAGGGGTGGCGAACTTGATTACCCAGCAAGGCAAGCTCTGGCTGATGCGGCTCAAGATATAGGAATTGCACGTATCGGGTGGCGCTTTAAGGATTTTAGTGAGATAGAGCCGGTTTTTCAAAAAGGAAACCTTATAAAACGTTCGGATGGTCTGGTTGTCACTTTGCCTTACAATGCTTTTTTACAACCTAGTCAGGAGGGCGAGGAAGCCCTAACCAAATGTCTTACTTCCATAATGGAAACTTCAAAGCCGCAAAAAATAATAGAACTTTTTGCTGGAAACGGCACATTTACCGGCCCTCTTTTAAAATATGGATCCGTACAGGCTTTTGAAAATGAAAGACAAGCTGTCGAAAGATTGCAAGCTACAGGTATGGATGGTTTGACAGTCGAAACACGGGACTTATTTGAAGAGCCATTATTAGCTGCCGAATTACAAAAGTGTGACTGTGTAGTTCTTGACCCACCCCGTGCAGGTGCTAAGGATCAATGCGAAGAATTGGCGCGTTCAAAGGTTCCTCTAATAGTTTATATCTCATGTAATCCGGCGACATTTGCGCGGGATGCAAAAGCGCTTGCTGAGGGCGGCTACACCTTAAAATCCCTCCAAATTGTTGATCAGTTTATCTGGTCTTCGCATTTGGAAATAGTGAGCGTTTTCACAAATTAAATTGACATAATAAATAGGTCGTGTTAGTGTTTTTTTAGGTTTTTTAAGCGGGAGATTTTGTTATGAAGAAATTACTTACTGGATTGGCACTTACGGCATCGGCATTTGGAATGGCTGCATGTAACAAAATGAATGATGAAGCAGAAAATAGTGAAACCGATTCTAAAGTTACGGACAGTTATAGAATTGATAGTCGACATGGCGCGATAGAATTTTCACCTGAAGGTCACCCCGATAAACTTTGCGTTTATGTCACAGGATATAAAGAAGGTGGACTATCCTGCTTTGATAAACCTAAAGGTCCTTAACTTACAAATCCGTTGCCGATGATTGAGGCGCGTTGAATTTTCCTAAGTTTCCTAGTAATTGCTGCAATATTGTAACATCTAGCCCGCCTGTAGGTGTGGAATCAGAGGAAAGTGGGATGTCCATTCTATCTTGGTCAACATCCATTACTGTTTTGACGGCTCCTGTTTCATCAAACTGAACCAAGGTAATACGTTCATCAATAACTTCGGGTGCAAAGATACCCTTTTTCTCGGTTTTCTGGCCAATATAGAACCACACATTTTCGTCAAAAGGCGCGACTGTTGTTGGTGATCCCAGCTTTCTTATGACATCACTTCGTGTATCTATGCCTTCTTCAACTTGTACTACTTGATAGTCTTTGAGCATATTTCCGCGCGTTTTTTTAACAGGTGCGCATGCGGATGCTGTTAATATAGAGAAGGCGCCAATCGCAAGGAAGGTGACTTTTATAGGTTTTTGCATTCTTTTATTCATAAGTTTTCTTTACCGGATAAGGGTCTTTATGTCATAACGGAATTTACTATATCATTGATAATACCGAAAGCGAGTCTAATGTTTAAGTGGCTTAAAACAAGAAAAAAAGTAAAATCCGTTGCGCTACCTTTGTATAAAAAAGCAGTAATGGCATCCCGTAGGGCTGAATTTTTTACGGACTTGGGTGTGCCCGATACACTGGACGGACGTTTCGACCTCATTTGTCTGCATGTTTTTCTGGTTGTTGATAAGGCTAATGAGGCAGGTGACCCTGAACTAGGCCAAGCGATCTTTGATGTTATGTTCAAGGATGTCGACAGGTCGCTACGTGAAATGGGGATAGGCGATTTGGGTGTGCCTAAACATATAAAGAAAATGATGAAAGCTTTTAACGGCCGCGCACATGCTTATAAAGAGTCACTTACGGGTACTGAAAGAAACCTTGAAGAGGTTGTCAAAAACAATATCTACGGCACGATACCAAATATTGATTCCAAAAAAATTGAGAAGATGAAGCAATATATAAAGAAAAATTACGCAAGTATCCAAATGCAAAGCGAAGAAAATTTTCTTAAAGGAGAGGTTGAATTCCAGAATATAGATACATCTGGAGAAATGAAAAATGCCTCCTAATAAATTACGGAAAAATAAGAATATCCCACTATCCCATCCTTTTGATACCAATGAAATGGGTGCTCAGAAGCATGTGATTATTAGGCCTGATGAAGACGAACTGGAAAAACTATCTGCTTTCTTGGATGTAAAGAAAATAACATCTGCCAAAGGTAGTTTTCATTTGTCCCGCGCAAACGGGGGGAACATAGTGAAGGTCAAAGGTAATGTCAGTGCCGAAATTACACAGGAATGCGTGGTAACATTGCAGGAGCTGGAAAACACTGTAGGAGAGGACTTCGAGGCTTATTATACAGACTATTCTCAGGCTGTACCGTTTTCCGCGGCTAAAAAATCTCTTTTTAGTAAATACGGTATGAGCGATATTCCTGTATTGGATGAGGAAGAGGATCCCGAGCCTATGAAAAACGGGGTTATTGATCTTGGGGAGGTTATGTTACAGTTCCTTTCTCTTGGTGTTGACCCATATCCTCACGCGGCTAACGCAGATGAATATTTGAAAGAACATGGCATCCAAAGTGCAGATAGTGTTCAGGAGGAGCGTTCCAGAAAAGTTGATAAGGGGCGCAAAAATCCTTTCGAGGCCCTTAGGGCCTTGAAAAAGGATGTTGATAACGAAAAATGAGGTTTTTTTCTTGCAAATCCGAATAAACTTCGTTAACACTCACCACTCGAATTAGATTTATTAAATTATATAGGTACTGATATGGCTGTTCCAAAGAGAAAAACCACACCATCAAGACGTAACAAGCGCCGTTCACATGATTCACTTAACACTGTAAACTGGGTCGAAGACTCAAATACAGGTGAGCCAAAGCGCCGTCACCATATCGATATGAAAACCGGTATGTATAAAGGTAAACAGGTTCTGGATATTCAGGACTAAGGCTTCCTAAATTTTTATATTCTATAAAAGGACAACTCCGCTTTGGGTGGTTTGTCCTTTTTTATTGTCCGGATGTGGGAAGATTTATGATAAGGAATTGATTTTCCCTGTACAAACCATATAGATTTACATGTAATCAAACTGTAAAGAAATCACACCTGTATGACAAAAAAAGTAAAAATAGCAATTGATGCAATGGGCGGAGATCACGGCGTAGATGCCACCATTCCCGGAGCTGCAAAAGCGCTTGATAAAGACGGTGATCTTCATTTTCTCTTTTATGGCGATGAAGCTAAAATCAGGCCCGTATTAAGTAAATATCCGAAATTAAAAGCTTCCTCAGAAACGATTCATACAGATCATGCTGTCAGGGGAGACGAGAAGCCGGCAGCGGCGTTGCGCACAGGCCGCCAGTCCAGTATGCGACTTGCAATTAACAGCGTGTCCAATAACGAAGCCGATTGTATCGTCTCATCCGGTAATACAGGCGCTTTGATGGCCATGGCGAAAATGGTGCTGAAGACCTTACCAAATATCAGGCGCCCTGCGATCGCCAGTGTCCTGCCCAGCAAGACAGGACGCACCGTTATGCTTGATTTGGGTGCCAATCTATCCTGTGATTCCGAAGTTCTTATTCAGTTTGCCCTCATGGGTGCAGTTTATGCACGTGTCAGTGAAAATAAGAAAAACCCCTCTGTGGGTCTGTTAAATGTCGGTTCTGAAGACATGAAGGGCCATGAGGAGTTGCGCGCGGCGCATGGTGTTTTGTCCCGTGTCCAGTTTCCCGGTTCTTTTAAAGGCTTTGTAGAAGGCAATGATATCCCTATGGGCACAGTTGATGTGGTCGTAACTGACGGGTTCACAGGAAATATTGCACTCAAAACCGCGGAAGGTGTCGGTAAGCTGACGGAGTTTTACCTTAAAGAAACATTTAAATCTTCACTTCTTGCGACTTTGGGCGGTGTTCTGGCTATGCCGGCTTTGAAAAAAATGAAACAAAAAGTCGATCCTCGTTTTTATAATGGCGGCATGTTTTTGGGACTTGATGGGGTTTGCCTAAAAAGTCACGGCAGTAGTGATGATGTCGGATTTTGTAGCGCTATAATCGTTGCAGCCAACCTCA
>NZVS01000044.1 GCA_002701555.1 Alphaproteobacteria bacterium
AGTGACCTTAACTTTGGTACAATCACAGCACTTGGTGATGACGCTAACACACAGTCAGCCACATATCACGTTAATCCAGACGGTTCACAAGACGTTCCTGTAAATGCTGGTCTGGCCCAGATTGCTGTGATCGATGCCTCAGCTGTAACAGCTGCTGATATTGACATTGCAGATGGTGCGCCTGGTGCCACAATTAATGTGACTATCCAGAACGTAACAGATCTGACAGATGGTACAGACACGCTTCTTTTGACGGATTTTGAAACAAGCTATAATGGTGGTGCTGATGTATCACGTACAGCAGGTACACCATTTACAAGAACATTCGTAGGCCCAACAGACAGCCTGTTGATCGGTGCTTCAGTTGAAACATCCGGTGATGGTCCTCTTGGAGATGGTAACTACTCAGGCGGCTTTGACGTTGTCTTTTCTTACTAATCTTTAGAAGGTTTTTGGAAACCCCGCCCGTAAAAAGGCGGGGTTTTCTTTTTGAGTAAAAACCTTTATTTTATGTTCAAATACAAACTTTAAACAGGATGGATCCATATAATGTTACGTTCTTTATTTACTGGCCTTTTACTGGTTATTTTCTTCGCGCAGCCGGCCTTGGCTCGAATAGATATTGTTCCTAGAAAAATTGTTATGGATCCCCGTGACCGAAGTGCAGAACTTACTGTACTTAACCTAATGGGTGAACCTGGCACCTACCGAGTAGACATTGTCAACTTTCAGCAAAATACAGACGGCACTTACACAACATTGGAAAGCCCCCTCAATCAGGCTTTCAACCCCGAAGAAGCTGTGAGATTCTCACCAAGACAATTTTCACTGCCTGTTCAGGGCCGCCAAAAAATAAGATTATCTTTAAGAAAGCCTGCGAATCTTCCCGAGGGAGAATATCGCTTTCATGTACAAGTCATGCGTTTGGCTGATGCACGCCCCTCACAAGCTGTAGAACCCGGACAAGGCGCGCGGCTTAGCGTACAAATGAATATGGGTGTTACCATTCCAGTTATTGTCAGACACGGTGGTGTTGCCCTTGCAACGGCAAAAATCTCCAACCCAAGACTTGTAACTACTAATACTGAAAGCGAACGCCCTGAGTTACAGATGACAATTACACGCCAAGGTAATGCCAGTACTATTGGCTCTCTTGAAGCTTTCTGGGTTCCGGCATCAGGTGAACCGGAAAGCATTAGCTATATTGATAATATGAACATTTTTACAGAAGTTAGCCAACGTCAGGTTTCCCTACCTTTAAAAAAATTCCCTGGGGGAGCCGGACAAATTCTAGTTCGGTATATAGATAATAGTAAAACTTCTTCTGATGGCCGCATTATTGATGAAATTGCAGTGGGCATGTAATGGGAAGAGTCTTTATATACAGCTTGTTACTTTTAGCCTGGGCGCTATCAATCCCCCAGGCTAAAAGCCAAACTATAACAGAAAATCAGCCACTATCTTTTGGCACTTTTGCTATCGTTAACAATGGTTCGGTCAGCAGGTTGCGCGTCTTGAATAACGGGAGTTATAACGCAGACCCGGCTTTTATGATTATAAGCCCTCCCCAAAGAGGCTCTTATACAGTAACAGGATACCCCCCAAACAGGCGCCTTACTGTGACATTTACTAATACCTACCTAAATGGTCCAGGTGCTACAACCTTTAGACTTAGAAACCTTGGTACAGTTCCAAACAACAATATCAGGACAAATGCTCTGGGAGAGGCCAGTTTTTTTGTAGTGGGCACATTAGAGAGTACCGGCTCTGGAATTGTCTATTCCAACGGACGGCATAGCGGAAATTACACAATTGATGTAACTAACTAATAATACATAACTTTTGACTCTCGAGTTATCCCTAAGATATTTGGAATTATATCCACATCCCCCCCTAAATTATAAGAATCTAAATTGACCTATCTTGTCTTTGAACTTAGCGTAAGAATTAAGAAACCGTTAAAGAAAATAAACGATTCGGCTTCATAGGTACCTAAATGATAGTTTACAGGGCGCAATCGCGCTCGACCTTGAAATTTGCTGATTTTGGTAGGGGACTTGTTCTAAGTGGCCTCGCTTTGCTGACTCTATCCTCTTGCAACGGTAACGGATCTCAAAACAACAATAATGAAGAGTTGTCTGACCTTTCAGGTGTCAGACAAGAGAGATTAGATGTCGTAGGTAACCCTGAAGGACTGAGAACTATAGGAAGTCCCGCTACTGCAGATGAGGGATTTTCCGTAGATCCGGTAAACACAGATTACAGTGAAGCCTTACCCCCTCCTGGGGTCATGGGTAGTCCCATGCAACCTGGTGATTTGCCACCTCTCGCTGTAAAAGGGCTACAAGTAGAGAAGCTCTTTACTGAAAATCTTAGCAATGATGATGCTCGACTTGACCGTCTTGAATTTGCTGTCCAGGACATACACAATTACTTGTCTGCAATTTCTCCTTCTGTAGGTAAGCTAGTTACAATTGAACAAGATATGCAGGAGCTGGTTGGCTTGCTCCAGACCCTTGTAAACGAAGATACAGGGCAAACAGCCACCATCCCTGCTGTGACACAGAATATGGGTACAGGTGAGTTTGAAACCGTAACAGTAGTTGATGATACACCAACATTACCCCCTCCTCCTGTACGGACACCTGAAACAGTTACACAGGCACCAGTTTTGACAGATAAAGGCATAGCCCTGTCTAAGCCTATGCCTGAACCTGCACGCGTAGAAAATCCAGAGCCTTCACCTGCCCTTGCACCATCACCGGCGCCCAGACAAAATCCTTCTTTGCCCGCTAGCTCGGAAAACGCACTTGTCGATGTCCGTGTTGGTGTGCAGCCTGATAAAACAAGAATTGTTTTTGATATGACCAACAAACTGGCAGTCGAAGATACATTGGATAACGAAATATCTGTATTATCTTTTTATCTTCCTAATGGTCAAAGCCTTGATTTGTCAAACGTCAGTGTGCCAAGATCTGACATTCTTTCATCGGGCACGGTTACCCCCCAAAATGAAGGCGTAGTAGTGGCTTTTGAATTAAAGAAGAACGTTTCAATCCTAGACGAAGGCTACATAGCCCCAAGCGGCAGTAACCCTTACCATCGATATTTCATAGATATTCGCTAAATTATAAGAAAAGGTTTGTGCCTACATTGCCTTCGGTGCCAGAGGCTCTGCGCTACCAGTATCTGTAATTTTACCTTCGGAAGTATCATTTGCCGCTTCACGAGTTTCGCTGAATGTAAATTTACCATCCACAAAATCCACCAACACTTTTTCGGAAAACTCTTTCTTTAGTTTTGCAAGTGCCATCGGCTCTATAATATTATCCTTAACGTAGCGTTTCATAGGCCTAGCACCCATAGCTTTGTTAGCACCGTTTTTAACAACGGCATTAACTGCGCTTTGTGTGAATTCGGCTGTCAAACCGCCTCCTTTAAAGATAGCCCCAGCCTCTGATAAGGTTTTATTTGCGATAAGGGGCATAATCTTATCAGTCAAATCATTGAATGAAACGACAGCATCTAATCTGTTTCTAAATTCGGGACTGAAAAACTTATTTACGCCTTGACTTCCTGATATTGCGCTGTCACCGCTTTCGACGTCCGGCTTTTTCACGAGATGATTTCCAAAACCCATACCTTTTTCAGGCTCAACTTTTTTACTGAGATTTGTTGTCATGATTATCGTAACGTTTCTGAAGTCGACCGTTTTTCCATGACCATCAGTAAGCTTTCCGTGATCAAGTACCTGTAGCAAGACATTATAGATATCAGGATGCGCTTTTTCGACTTCATCGAGAAGAAGTATCATGTTCGGTTCTCGCTCTACGGCATCGGTTAGAAGACCACCTTGCTCGTAACCCACATAACCTGGATTTGTTCCAATTAGTTTTGCAACGGAATGTTTTTCCATGAATTCAGACATATCGAAACGCTTAACAGGGCGTTCTAATATTTTACCCAGTTGTTTGGTCAATTCTGTTTTTCCCACACCGGTAGGACCATCAAATACGTAAGCGCCATTCGGCTTATCAGGATCCTTGAAACCTGCTGTCCTAATGATTTCGGCTTTGCATACAGCGTCTATGGCGTGATCTTGGCCAAAAATTACATTTTTAAGATTATCCTCAAGGTCTAATGCTCTTTGTGCTTCATCAAGTGATCCGTCAGGAATTTTCACATGTGTAAGAACTTCAACAGATTCGCGCGCTAATTCCTTTTCAACTATTACTTTGCTCTCGCTTCCATTGTTTCTGCATTTAACAATGGCACAAGCTTTATCCAAGACATCAATCGCTTTATCAGGAAAAAAACGTGACATTATATAGCGGTCAGCCAGACTGACGCATTCTTCAATCAACCCGTCGCCTAAAGTAACGTTATGGTGGTCTTCCATAGTTTTTTGAAGACCATTCTTGAGTATTTCTACAGTTATTTCTGCACTTGGCTCGTCGAGGTAAACATTTTGAAAACGTCGCATTAATGCTCCATCCTCAGCAATTTTTCTATATTCGTTGAACGTGGTAGCCCCGATACATTTAAATGCCCCACGGGACAACGCAGGCTTGAGTGCATCGGCTATTTTTGAGTCACCTGAGAGTTGCGAATTGAGCATATGTACTTCATCAATAAACAAAATAGCATTGTCATCACCACTTAATTGTTCGACCATTTTCTCGATCCGCTCTTCCATATCGCCACGGTACCGCGTACCGGCCGCAAGGTTGCTCACAGAAAGACTGTATATTCTTTTATCCAACATCCAATCCGGAACATCGCCGTTTGCAATTTTAAGAGCCAAACCTTCTGCAAGTGCCGTTTTACCTACCCCGGGCTCTGCAAGAACCATAACATTCGGTTTTTTGTATTGCGCAAGAGTTTGGATAACTTCTTCCATTTTTTCTTCAACGCCAATAATAGGGTCGATTTTTCCATTAACGGCTTGCCAAACCAGATTATCACAGGTTTCACCCAATGGTGTTTTCTCAAGCGCTTTGCGTTCAAGGTCGATTTGTTGTTTTCTCAACATAAGTCGCTCTTTTAAAGCAGCTTGCTTATCAAAAATAACGATTTCGTTATCATTCACACCTGAGTTGTCTCTCATGTATTCAATCAGCCCCCTACTTGTATACGCCTCGACAATCTCAGGTTTCATACCTAAAGACACAGCAAATTTGCTTGTTCTATCTGCCTTGTTTCCTTCTGGTGTGAATAGCGCATTGAGAATATCGTAATTCGTGCTTTGGCGGCCATTCTCTGCAGCGTACTCACGGGCAAATTTATCAATTTCAACAACTTGTTCTGTTAGCTTCGGCATTGGTATTTCAGATCCATCCTCTGCTGAAAAGAAAGAAGTAGGTTCTTTATCGATAAAGTTATTAACCTTTTCTCTTAGTTTTTTGAAATCAATTTCGGAACGGGTTATAAAATGAGCAAAATCTTCACTTTCCAACAAAATATGCCATAAATGTACGGGCTTTACTTCGGAATGCCCATGTTCATAAGCTATTTTAACTGATTTTTGGGTTATTGGGTGAAGGCTTTGGACAGCTTTCTCATCAAATTCAACCTGCATCATAGCTCTCTTTCGTATGTTCATTTCCCGTTCATTTTTTTTATTTAGTAATACCTTGTTCTCTATCATTCCTTCCGGCGAATATTTGAGCATATTCTGATAGAGGTCAGCATAGTTTTCGGTAAGGTACTTCCCGATTACATCATCTTCCATATCAAGCATAAGAGAGAGCAGCCAAACCGCTCCGAAATTTTCTTCGTATTGAAAAGAATGTGCCTCTATATTTTCTAAAAATATCGCGACTTCTTTTGACGGCTCAACCTTTCTGGTTGATATATTTGTTGAAAGAGGGAGGCTGTGAAGAGCACGATTTGCGTAAAGCTGAAGTTCATCAACATTTACCCCTAAATGTGAAAGATGGTTGCTAAATTCAGGGGAATCCAAAAATGAACACCAGATATGTTCAGGTTTAACACTCGCATGAGTATGAAAAATGGAAAGATCGAACGCGTCCCTGACTTGCATCAAGTTTTCCTGAAACCAATCATTGCTGACAGTTTCAAACCAATCTTTTTTGTGCCCATGTTGATTAACCTGACCGCTGCCTTTCGGAAAAGGCAGTGTTTTTTCGCGCTCAAGTTCACGGGCAATAAACACAGTTAATTCATCAGCAGAAACAAGTTTTGAAATAAAGCGGCTTCCACCGTCGTTAGGCTGATATATCATTGAATAAAATATTTGCGATGGATATATATTACCACCTTCAGCATCTGCGAGAAGACGGAGCTGGGTCGCAACCTCCTGAACTTCAGGCGAGAAAGGAATATTATCTTTGGTAAAATTAGATCCGGGATTAAATCGCTTTAGGCTTTCTAACCGTGCTTTTAAAACTTCTTCGAAATCCTGCCTGTCAACTTTTAGCGCATCAAAAATCTCTTCAAACCGATCTGATGCGAGAAGTGTAAGCCAGACATGCTCTTTGTAGACGAGCGCACACCCATCTTCAATTGCCATTGCAATAGCTTCATTTATCTCATTTGCATATCTAGATTCAGACTGCATGTTCCCTGTTAATATTCTTATTTATTATTTTGTATTATGGAATACACTAACAGAAAATGTCGTTTTGTCAATTTAATTAAAAGTTGCTAATATAAGCACCGTTTTAAAAGAAAGTTACGATTAGAATTTAATATTCAGGGCTAATAGCGGCAATTACCGACGTACAAAATCTTTTACATCGTTCAATATTTCGGCATCACCACCGACCCATGTGAAAGGTTTTAAAATATCCGTATGGTCAATGTCTTTGTAAACCTTCACTGTTACCTTGCCGCCTTTAGCGGTGATTGCCTGCTCAAGTTTTTGGTAATTATAAGCTTCAACTGTTTCATCTGCATCACCATGTAATAAATACATATGAGGTTCAAAACCATCAATAAAGGTGGTGACTTGCATATTAGGATAATTATAAGCTGGTCCAAACATATCCTTCAAATCATCGGCTTCAGGTGTAAATGAATAAGGACCTGCAAGCCCTATAAATTTATCTACAACACTAGGTGCCTTATCCAGTTTTGCCAAGTAACTGGCATCGGCTAGGGCAAGAGCACCAATATGTGCTCCCGAAGAATGCCCCATCACTGTAAGGCTTTCCCCCTGAAAAGCATTTGTATTCATAATATTATCATCAACCCATGCTATCGCCTGTGCGGCATCTTCTACAAAGGCTGGAAATTTTACATCAGGGTATTTTCGATAATCAGGAATAACAACTAAAAAACCTTCTTCCGCAAGCTTATATCCAATAAACTTATAATCCTCGCGACTGCCTGTTTCCCAGCGCCCTCCGTGAAAGAAAATCACCACTTCTTGTGGTTTCTTTATCTGTGATTTGGATTGATAAACACTCAGGCTCAGATTGTTTTTCTGGTCATAGACCGCATTAGCAACCTCAATTTTATTGTTTAAAGAGGTTGGAATATTGATAACTGAAAAAGTTGCTTTAGTGCACGCTGTCATGAACAGTACGGCAAGAAGAGAGAAAAGGGTTTTCCGATATTTCATGCAGGATTACATATACCGATGCTTTCAAAAATCAATTCTTGAAAATATGTCTTTTCCTTATATTTGAGATCATAGAAAAACAATTTATGAAGGAATTATGACATGACTATAAAGAAATTTGGAGCAGCCGAATGGAGCGGCGGAATAAAGGATGGCAAAGGCAAAGTTTCAACAGAAAGCGGAGCTTTGGAAAACCAGCCCTATGGTTTTAATACACGCTTTGAAGATGAGGTAGGAACTAATCCCGAAGAATTGATCGGAGCGGCCCATGCGGGATGTTTTTCAATGGCATTGTCTAAAATTCTGGGTGAAGATGATATGGTTGCTGAGAAAATAGAAACCAAGGCAACTGTTAGCTTAGACAAAAAAGATGGTGGCTTTGCAGTGACTGCCATACATCTGGATGTAAAACTTAAAGTTTCAGGTGGCGATAAGCAATCCGCAGAAAAAGCTGCAAAGTCGGCAAAAGAAAATTGCCCCATTTCCAAACTGTTAAATGCTGACATTTCCATGGATTTATCCGTGGACGCCTAAACTCAGGAACTCTGGCATGGTTTTGTTGGTTGGCATGAAGAATAGAATTTAAAAAAGGAGTTATTCCATGCCAACTGCAAAACAAGCCCACAAACCTGTTGAAAAAGACGCTATCGACCATGACCCTAACATTGAGTCTTTAATCGAAGGCGCTCGCTATCCAGCAACAGTAAGGTCGCTTACATCTTTTGCCGAGGATCAGGGCGCAAGTGAAGAGGCTTTGGACATTATTCAGGCTTTACCCGACCGCGATTATTCTTCACTTTCAGAGGTACTCAGAGCAACCGGACAAATTGAAAAACTACCCGGTCAGGAAAATCTTTTTTCTTCAAATTGATTTAAGACCTGTTTTCCTATAGTACTTCTGGACATATGAACCAGAACACTAAAAGTATTACACTTCCTACAGAAGACAACAGCTTCGCCATAATTGAAAAAGATGGCGAAGTTTCTGTGTTTGAAGGTGATTTACATGCTCTTGATCATGTTTACGACATTCAGCATCTTGCTGTGAAAGAAAACAAAGATGTTGTTTTTGCCCTTCCCTATCATGTTATTCGCGAACGCAGTTACAAGGCACATGGAAACGAGCCTATTCTTGCTATAGCTGTAAATAAAATCAGTCGTTACGACAAAGAAAGTTTTGCGGGTTCATTGCCCAGGAAACTGATAACAGCGAAGGGTGAAATCAAACCATCAGTTAATGATAATGATCATGCAGATAATATCCGTTGTTTAATGGAAGAGGATATCGAGGGGGGTAACGCATCCCAGGTTAATTTTTCCCGTTTTTTTTCCGGTACGCTTGAAAACTACGACCTAGAGACTGCCTATTCAATTTTTGCAAAGCTTTTGCAAACTAAAGGCCAATACATGACCATTCTGTTTTATAACGCACATGACGGTTCGGTCGTTGTCGGCGCACCACCAGAAGGACATTTGGAGGTTACTGAAACTGCAACCAAGATGATGCCCATAGCAGGCACATTGCGTAAAGAAGACCAGAATACTTTTGAGAAACGTCTTGCCCAGTTTCTTACAGATCCAAAGGAAGTTAACGAGCTTTATCAGGTCGTTGATGAAGAACTGAAAATGATGGGTCGCATCTGCCCAGGTGGCGGCCGTGTCGAAGGGCCTTTTCTAAAAGAAATCGGGAATGTAGTTCATACTTTCTATCTTTTGGAAGGTTTGAGAGCCGAAGATCCGGTCAAATCCCTTATCGCAACATTTCATGCCCCTACTGTAGTCGGAAGCCCAATGGAAAGCGCAGCGCGTATCATAGAAAAGCGCGAAAAATTCTCCCGCCGGTATTACTCTGGTGAAATCGGCATTTATAAATATCATGAGAGGAAGCAAGGCTCCTCATATGGTAATCTGGATACGGCCATTCTTATACGCTGTGCCGAGATTAAATCGGACGGCGTTTTTCGGATACAGGCTGGTGGTGGAATAGTGAGGGATTCTCTTCCTGAGAGTGAAGTTAAGGAAACTCGAGCGAAAGCCTCAGTTGTGCTTGATATACTTTCTGGAACGGCAGAAGAAATGCCAACATATCTAACAACTGCCGTACATAATAAATTCAGGCCCATTCTTATGCAGCGGAACAGAGGTTTATCTTCATTTTGGATAACCCCACAAAGTCGCGTGCAAAAAGATATGGATTACAAGATTACACTCATAAACAACGAAGACGATTTTTGTTTTATGATAGGGCACATTCTTGCCCATGAAGGCTATTCAGTGAATGTGATTGATACCTTTTCTTATGAAGCCGATAAAGACGATAGCGCCTTGGTAATTGCCGGTCCGGGCCCAGGTGATATAAATGACACTTCAAACCCGAGGATGGCGCGTCTTCTCGACATCATAAACACTCTCAAGAATACAGGTAAACCTGTTCTGGGGGTGTGTCTGGGGCATCAGGCATTATCACGCTCGGAAAATATAGAGGTCGCTCGCCAGAACGAGTCCACTCAAGGGCTTCAACGCTTGATCGAAATTAAAGGTACTCCTAAGAAGCTGGCCTTTTATAACTCTTTTTCCCCGATTTATACACAAGAGGCTGTGGAAACTTCCGGCATTGGCTTTGATGTCGATAATGAAGGGAGAATTCTTGCCATGTATGGAAAAGGCTTTACAGGATTTCAATTCCATCCGGAATCAGTCATGTCTCCTGATGGTTATGAATTAATTATTGACGCAGTCAAAGACCTTCTTAAAAAGCATAGTTAATAATCCCACTCCCAAAATATACCAGCGCCCGTATCACCGTTGGTACCTGTTTTACTTTCCACAGTTATATCCGGGGTTAGTTCTATTTCTACTTTGGCAGCAGATGACCCCACGCCTGCTCCTTGTTCCAGTTCAAGATAGACGTTATCAGATAGATATTTTCCCGCACCTACACTGGCGTCTTCTGTTCCTATTCCCTCGACATTCAAATCATCAAGTCCTGTCACGTTCCTTAGTTTGTCAAGAGGATCAAAACTTGTACCCCCGCCAGTCGTAAAACGTCTAAGGGTATTGGCAAGCTGTATAGCTTGAAAAGGTGAAATATCAGACGGGTTTTCCCCGAATAGTATATAAGACAGAATCTCGTCTTTTGGCCTTGAGGGACTTGATGAAAAACTTAGCTTGGGGTCCTTTGCAGCACCAGTTATACCAATTTTGGCAATGAGTTCGCCGACATCAGTTTCTGCGAGAATATCCAGATATGGTGAGGGTGGGACACTTCCCTGGAAACGCAAATCAGCGCGTGTGATATCAAACGAACGCCCAAACTCCTCATAACGCCCTCGTATAATTCCAAGTTTACCACGTATATCAGGGCTTGTAGCAGGCCCGGTAATATTCAAAGTACCTCCCATCTCTGCGTCAAGTCCCCAGCCACGAACGAATATCTGGTTATCTGCGATAAATTCCATATCAAGCCTGAATTTTTGAATAAAAGGAGGCGAAGGGTTCTCTGTCTCGATGATATTTAGCTCAGGTATCGACTGGTTAAAACGGTCCGGCAAGGTAACTGTAATATTTTCCGGTATAATGCTTCCTGTTATTAAATACAGGCCATTATCTGTTTGTAAATTTATATCAGCGTTAAGAATAGCATCAATTTCATTGGAAGCCGGAAAGTGCATACTGTCGGCAGTAAATGATCCATTTAATACAGGATTAGCAATATCACTCAGATCCGCGCGGGCCTGCCCCTGTAAAATTCCATTTCGATTATCCTGAGCACTAAAGGATGTGACGGTCACCGCCTTACCGTCAAAGGTCAGGTTGGTTTGAATATCATTAAGGACAATACCCCTTATCTCGTCTTCAAATCGAGCTTGGGATATATTACCGCTTCCTGACAACGCGGGACTATTTAGTATTCCACTAATCGCGATGTTCGCGCGGGCAAGTCCGTTTATTGTTTGGCCTGCCCCCAGATGAGGCTGTATTAACGGCGACATATTCACATCGAGTGCTATATTGCCTGCAAGAGGTGCATTAGTCGAGAAATCCAGGTTAAAGGGATACAATGAAAGACCTAACGGGAAAGACAAATTTCCATCTAGCTCCCTAACGCCTGTACCCTTTCCATCAAAGGCAAAACTTGCCATACCACTTTTGACAGTACCATTTACATTAGCCGATATATTTTCATTATAAGCAGAAGATGTTACGTCCGCATTTATTGAGAAAACCGGGGCATCCATTGGTCCCTGAATATTTAAAGTCCCATTTTCCAGAGCCACACCTTGCATATTAGCTTTCATAAAAGGTAAATAGCGCGGCTGAATATTATTCAGCGACATATCAATATTTATTCTTTCCAAATCAACACGACCCGTTGCCGTTACGCTTCCCGGACCTGCCGTAAGTGCCAGATTTCCTAAATCAATTGAAAGAGGGTTTAATTGAGCTACGGCTTCGCCCTCAAGAGAAAAGGGTCTTTGGTTTACACCTTTTGCTGATAGGTCGATATCTATCTTATTATCTTGCGTAGGTATGGCCCTAAGACTCGCCTGAGAAAGGACTGTGGCTCCTATTTTAAATCTATCTAGATCCAGCTTACCATACACGCGTTGAGCATTGTCAGGGTGATCCAGAACTAATGAAACTCGTCCTTCTCCAGTCATATCAGGGCTTTCAACAAAAGCTCGGAGAAGAGTCAGGTCTTTAAAATTTGCGGAAAACTCTCCATCTGCAAGGTAGTTAGCACGGGCTATATCTATATTACCATCAAAATCAACACCTTTGGCACTACCATTAAGATTATAAAGACTTATTGTTTCAGAATTGCCCTTAACAGGAAGAGTAATCTGAAGCGGTTCATTATCAACCTGTCCTGTAATATTGGCGATTCCACGAAAGTCGTTTAAACGTCCTTCAAAAGTAGCTACAAGTTCTATTTTTTTATCCAATTGTGAAACGAACTCCTTAATAAGTTCTCCTTCCACGTTAAAATCGAAATATTTTCCGTCATTTTGATATCTCCCATCACCGGAAATATTATAAACTTCTTCTCGACTTAAAGTGAACGAGCTTAAACCAACTGCTGTCGCGCCCCACTCTGCTGAGCCTTCGTATCTGAAATAATCAGGTAGCATTTCAGGCAAGGTTTCATCCTCTACTTCTTTCAGATATAACTCCCCGCTAGTTACCGCGCCTTCATCCTTCAACATAATGACATGTGTGAAATCCAGACCGCTTACAAGACCGCCACCGACAATCTGTTCTCCCAATGTCACTTTGGCGACATCCATGTTCACAGCTATTGTGGTGAAAAATATGTTCGGCTTTTGCGGTATTATCAGCTTAAAATTTTCTTCTTCGGTCTGATCTTTTTCCTTTGACAAAGGCAGACGCTCAAGGAAAGCGTTCTGGGCATTCAATTGAATACTTGCTGTTCTATAAATGAGGGGGAAAAGATTTAGAGATACAGAAACGTTTGCTGCCTTTGCGAAGACACCTCCTTCATCAGCAAGCGTCAACGATTTTGCATTTAGCCCTGAGAAGCCGGATAGCCGGAATTCTGACAAAGAGATTTCATATCCGCTACTTGAAGCGGCTGCTTCAAGTTGCTCACCCAGCCAACGGGAGCCAGAGTCTGAGTTAAGCCAGATTGCTACGCCTTGAAGAGATGCGGCGACTATTAATAACAAAGCCAGCGTTATGGATATAATCCATAAGCTGAAACGATAGAGACGTCTTGTTCGTGGATATTTTTCTAAAAACTTACCCATTTAAAACGCCTGTCCTATGCTGATATAGAAATAAACGGGCTGTTCGGCCTCTTCCCTTCTATTTACAGGAGTTGCAACGTCAAAACGTATAGGTCCAAAACCTGTATAATAGCGTAAACCTACACCCGTGCCGACATATAATCCTTCTTGGAAATCCGGGTATTGCGCATCTGAAACACCACCGGCATCAACAAAACCGACAGCCCCTATCGTATCTGTTATCTTAAACCGTAACTCTGTTGATGTCTCCAGCAATGACCGCCCGCCTGTCGGATTGTCATCCTCATCCTTGGGGCCAGCTTCTTGGAAACCAAAACCTCTAATAGAGCCGCCACCTCCGGCATAAAACCTCTTAGAAGCAGGTATATCATCTGTTTCCGCACCATTGATTGTGCCTAACCTTCCGCGCAGTGCAAGAACCGTGTTTTTTTCCTCACCAAAACCAAAATAAGTCGTTGCCGAGAGTGTCGTTTTCCAAAACGGGGAGCTTTCACCTAACGCATCCAGATAAGGTGTGGTCTCCACTCCCCAAGTCCAGCCATTTTTGGGATTTAAAGGATCATCGCGGTTATCGTAATGCAGACTGGCAGGTATAGAAAAAAGGCCGAATGTCCTTTCACTGAAATCAGTTTTATCCTGAATGCGGGAAAGTTCTATTCCCCCACCTAAAGAACCTGAGAGATTGTCGGTTAAATCCTTTTCTAAATTTACGGAGGAACTCACCTTATATTCTTCATAAGCATCTGAATCGAGGTGGGAAATTTCTGCATCTATGTTCAAAGTCTGGTCAGGGCTACCGAAGAAAGGTTTTTCGAAATCTGCAGAAATTGATTGCTCAAGGAAGTTCGCCCGCAAATTAGTATCCAATTCCTCACCAGCACCGAAAAGATTGCGGTGTTGCCAACCGACAACTATTCCCGGACCCTCATCAGTATAATAGCTGGCTCCAAGTCTGATCGTACGTGGAGACCTCTCTTTTAAATCGAATATAACGGGCACCGTGCCATCGGAATATGGTGTTTCTGGAAGAGTTTCATTTACAACGCTAAGCAAGCCTGTAGATATTAATGCGTTCTTGGTCTTTTCAATTTTCGTAACATCCCAGCAAGCACCCTGTTCATACTTGATAAAGTTTTCCAGATAACTCGTTTTAATGCTAGGCGCACCTTTGAAAGTGGTGGGCCCAAAAGAAGCAATATCACCTTTCTCTACAATAATTGTAACATCTCCTGTATTCCGGGTTTTATTTAACACAACCTGATTCTTTACAGTGAGGGAGTAATAGCAAGTTTCCTTGCTAATCTCATTTTTAAGTTTTTCTTGTGCGGTTAGGATTGCGGCGGCATCCAAAATGTCGCCTTTCTCTACATCTTCAAGGTTTCTGTTATCCCCCTGAATACGGAGCGATCCGATAGTGTATTGAGGGCCAGTTTGAATTTTCACAACAGGTTCTGCAATATTATCGAAAGCAACTTTAGGTTCGTAATATCCCTTTGATTTTAAAGCCTTTTCTACTTGTGGCTCTATGCCCGCAAAACGTGATGTTACAGTCTCCTCACGCTCTTCAAATTTAAGCAGCGCAGCTTCATCCACCCAATCAGCCAGATCCTGATTATCCTCAAGTCCTTGTATACGTATGTCTGATTCCTGCGCATAGGTAATAGAGACCAGGGCCATCATATTGACCGCCAGAAAAACCAGCAAAACGCAGAAAGAGCAATATCTCATAATATGACACACTCTATAGAAACACTTTCAAAACGCCAAGCAAGACTCAGAGCTTTTCAGCATATCTTCAGTATTATTTTGCAAAAGAGGGGATTCTAGGAATAAATGATATCGGCTTACCCAATACAGTTAAAGTTCTTTTATATATATGATCTTCCTGTTCCAATAAAAATAAAGCCGCGATAAACGCGGCTTTATAATTAAAAATTATTTCTGAAGATTAATCAAAATTGATATCATCTTCATCCGTTAGAGCACCGGCTGCTGCACCAGCAGCACCACCAATTAGCGCACCGCCACCTAGGCTACCGCCTGTTAGTGCCGCTGTACCAGCTCCTGCACCAGCACCGATTGCACCACCACTAAGGGCACGTTCACCTACTGTATCGCCACAGGCTGCCAACAAAAGGATTGCTGCTGGTAAAATTGTTAATTTCATTAAAGTATTTATGATATAAGTCCTTTCTTTTTAACTAAGCCCCAGATTTAAAAGATATTGTCATCAAGCTGCACTACGCACACTGACAGAAATTATTCCATTCCGGTTAGAAGGAATACCTCTTGCTTCGCATTTATAGCAGTAGCTGACTATGTCTTTCCAATTTGAGTCCATAACTTTTCCGTTTTGTTTTGTTTGTTAACTTCTATTCAACGCATAAACTTTTGAAATCGTTCCAAAAAGATTTGCGTTTTAATTGGCACCATATGCAATAACTGCATTTGCGACCCTTTCAAAGCCTGCAATATTGGCACCCTTTACGAAATCTCCTTCTCCGTATTTAAGACAAGTTTTAAAAATATCAGACATTATAGATTGTAGTTCCCCATCGACTTTTTCGGCAGACCAATGCTGATATTCTGCATTCTGGCTACGCTCAAGACCCGATACGGCGACCCCCCCGGCATTCACAGCCTTTGAAGGTAAAATGGTCATACTTTTCAAGCCACGCACATATTTTGTGGCGTCGGTGGTTAAAGGCATATTTGATGCTTCGCAAATCGTATCAACACCAGATTTTAATAGAGCCTTAGCTTCATTCTCACCAATTTCGTTCTGAGTTGCTGCAGGGATTGCAACATTCGCCCCCTCAAGTCCCCATGGTTGCTTTCCTTTATGGTAATTTACCTGATCTTTAAATTTACCTGTTTCAATTTCATTTAAACGTCCCCGTTTTTCAAATTTTAAAACCTTAAGGGCTTCCAGCAGATCGAAAGTCATACCTTCTTTAAACTCGAGAGTTCCATCACTATCTGACACAGACTTAATATTGACGTCTAGATTAAGCAATTTTTCTGCTGCAAACAGGGCGACATTTCCTGATCCTGAAATCAAAACCTTTTTGTCTTCTAATGCCCCACCAGAGTTTTCAAGATAGTGTTTAAGAAAATAGACAGTTCCATATCCCGTTGCTTCTTCGCGGATACAGCTGCCACCAAATGCAGGAGACTTTCCTGTAAGTGCGCCCTGAAATTTATTCTCTATTTTCTTATATGTTCCGAATAAATAACCAATTTCACGTGCGCCTACGCCAATGTCTCCTGCAGGAACATCCGTGTCCTGCCCAATATGTCTATAAAGCTCAATCATATAGGCTTGGCAGAAACGTTCTATATCTTCTTTCTCAAATTCTTTCGGGTTAAAATCGCTCCCACCTTTTGCTCCGCCCATAGGAAGCCCTGTAAGTGCGTCTTTAAATGTTTGTTCGAAGGCCAGAAATTTAAGTGTATCAAGCTTCAAACCTTCCTTGAACCTTAAGCCTCCTTTATATGCGCCGAGCGCATTATTGTGTTGGACGCGCCAGCCTGTGTTTATTCTGATGTTACCCTTGCCGTCTCTCCATGTAATACGAAATTCTAAAATACGGTCAGGTTCTGATAGTCTTTCAGGTAGTTTTTCTTCTAGATATTCTTTGTGACCATCTAACCATGGGAAAACATCTTCATATACATCCCTAACCGCTTGCAAATATTCAGATTGTCCAGGGTTTTTGTCTTCCAGTTTGTTAAGAAAATCATTAAGTGTCATCAAAGCGGCCTTTCTAAAAGATAATAAACTTATTATTTACGGTTTAAGAATTACGCATGGGATTAGCTTAATGTTCCGCAAAACAAACATTCCTGAGGAACTAAGCTCTTCTAATAGTGTTTGTCTGTTACATTAACTAACTATGGAAATTACTGAGGTAAATATGTCAGGAAACGAAGCAAAAACTCTTAAAAACTTAATTCATGAGTGTTGCGATGCTGAAGAGTTTTATCAAGAGGCCGCCGAAACGACCGATGATGCCGGGATGCGAAGATTGTATAGTGAAATGAAAGATGTACATTCTCCTATAATTGCCGATCTTTCTGGGCAAGTGAAAAACTTGGGAGAAAAACCGGATATAGAAACTACACTTCTGGGTGATATCACAAGTTCATTCGGCGCTTTAAAAGCTGCTTTGTCTACACATACTGATGTGTCTCTTGTTAAATCTTTGGAAGAAGTCGAACTGAAACTTTTGCAAGACTTTTACTCGCTTTACAAAAATGATGATGCAGTTTCCGATGAAACCCGCAATATTCTGAAATATCATATTGGTATGCTGAAAGAGGCATATGCTAAAATGAAGGAAGCACGACAAGTTATAGTATCAAGTGTAGCTGCTGCTTAATTATATTTACTTACTTTGTTTTCTATTTGGACTGAATTGGCATTGCTGATTAACCATTTAAATATATTACGACAGAATTTCTTATAAGGCATTAGCTCGGGATGAAACTGAACGCCAAGTACAAGTTTCTGCCGGTCTTCTATGACTTGAACCACCCCATTATTTTCTTTTGCTGTTATTTCGAGGTTGGACCCTAAAAGGTTTATTGCCTGTGTGTGTAACGAATTTACACACAGCTTTTCTTTCTCCTCGGCGAGCTCTGATATCAAGGAAGGAGTATCAAGATAAGCTGCTTTCCTGTAAAAAATACGCCCTAAATGATTTGTAGGGTACTTTATTTTTTCATACATTTTAGAAATATCGAAGAAAAGTGTACCGCCCCTGCTTATATTGATCAGCTGCGCGCCACGGCATATACCTACTACCGGTTTTCCTTCCTCTTGGCACTTTTTGAAAAGGGAGAATTCCAGTTTGTCTCGCGCAATATCGTATTTATAATATTTTTTCTCCTTACCATCATAATTATCCGGATGGACATCTATGCCACCTGATATTATAAGACCTTCGAATTCCGGAACATCATCTCCTGGAAGAATAAAGCGCGGTCGCCCCCCTAGGAAATAAACAACAGCCGCACTGTAAAATCTAGACAGCCGATTATATTGTCTAGATCCGGTAATACCTATGACCGGACGGAAATCTGGTTTTCTAGTAAACATTTTTTTATAGCTTTCAAGTAACTTTTGGTAACGAAAGTAAAAAGCGATCGTCCTTTATAAAGTTGTATTAATTTCTGTCTTAAATCATGATTATTAGCAACCAACTCTACAACTTCCCATATTTCCCATTCTTTTTCTATGCTCCAATTTCCGTCTCCTATCCGGCAGTCTGGTAACCTGTAATGAAATGTGGGTCTTTTTTTTATAAGTGTATCACCTTTAGTTACATATTTAATTTTCTCTTCCTCTAACATGCTTAGGCATGGAAGCATATCCAGTGCCCGATTTCTAGTGGGATTGTATTTTAAATAGTCATCGATAAACTGGCTTTGTTCTGGGAGATATCCTTCATTTAGTATCAAGTTGTTATAACCAGAAGGATAAAATGCTGCATACTGGGTAACTGATCGCGATATATCTGGGTGCACTTTTTCTTTCAGATAAGGTTCAAGCAATGCAAAAGCCTGTACATAAGCCAAAAGAGTTTCAGTATTTAGATCGGGGACATCAGGATTAAAGTGCAAGCCGAAAGCATATAACGGCGATAGATGGGTTCCTTTTGCCCCATTTAGAGCCAGAACATCTGCAATTTTATCAAGCTCCTTTAGATATTCGATAGGAATGGGGGGTGTTACAATTTCGAGTGGCACTACACCTTCGCTTAAATCCTCCAGAACTTTTTTTGCAAACTCCTGCATCTGGGAGGAGAAATCATCTTTCTTATGATTTTTAACTTCTCGGGAAAGTTTGAGCAATCTTTCAAAATCTACGAAAACTCTAAAATCACCATACTTAGAAGGTATTTTGGCATAGTTATCATGAATATACTCTATTGTTTCACTGTTTAAAAAATCAGAAACAATTTCCGTGGCGGGGCGCAACATCAATGATGTGAACTCAAGTTCTACTCCTATGAGCCTTGAGTCACCATCTTTTTTATTAAGTGGATATGTTGAAATACTCATACCTGTCATTATCACGCCAGGATGATTTTGGTTAGCCCTATTATTCAACCCGTTTTTGTTGCTTCGCTCGAAAGTGACAAATGAGAGTCAAACTCTACGGCTGAGGCAATGTCCAAATCACCTACCAATATCACCAAAGCACCTCCAAAAAGAAGGATACCGGCTACTAATAATAAAAATTTATTGGACATTGCATTACCCCCAAAAATTTATAGATACTTTTTGGCCAA